>CAZEPA010000066.1:6317-12079 GCA_964513955.1 uncultured Anaerolineae bacterium
GTTCGTGTTGGCATAGGCGGCCAGCGAATAGGTCGCCTCCACCCAGTTCGGGTAGGTATTATTGGCCTGCGTCAGGTTGAGCGTCCAGACGGTCGTGCCGTTGATCTTCAGATAGCCGTAGTCATCGGGCGTCGGGTCATCTGGATCGGGGCGATAGGCCATATAGTGAAAATGCAGCATATTGTCAGCAGCCGGAACGGCGATGCTGGCCTGCGTGACGGAACTGGTTGTAGATACGCCACCGCAGTAGCCGCCAGCCCAGAAGTCCATCGAGCCATCGAACGCGGCCGCGCCCCAAATACTACTCCAATCGCCAATCCACTCACAGGTGGAATTGGTGACTTCGGTCCAGGCGGATCCTGGCGGCGGGCCGTTTTCGAAGCTGCCGTCATTGACCAACGCATGGGGGTTGGCAGGCGGGCGAGTGACGATTACCGGGTGCGCCGGCAAGATGGCGGCGGTGCGAGAGAGACCATTGGCGGTCGGCGGAGTGGCCTTGCTGGCCGATACCGCCATGACGAGGCCGAAAGAAAGAATGGTTACCAGGAATACATACAGGATTACCTTGCGCATTGTAGACGATCCTTCCTACGCGAGTTGTGATCGAACGAAACAGAGTCAAGGAACCGGCGGAACCTGGTCAACAGCCTCAAAGAACGACGAGGTTTCTGTCGAACGAAGGTGGTCGGAATGAAAAAGACGCTCTTGTTTGGCTATTTGCCTCCTTCCTAGGGGGACTCCCAGGTCGGCTTATGCAGCGCCCGACGCCGCTAGAACTGAGAATTCGCTCACTGCGAAACGCCAGTATGGTGTGTGGCCCGTAGCCTGGGTCAAGCTTAGGCAGAAACAAGGGCGGGCGCTTAATCGAGGAAAATCACGAACGACTGGATTTATTGTAGCGCACATGCCAGGGACTGTCAAGCGGCAAAATCAGCCAAGAAAGCAGCAGGGGCGGCCCTATATGGCCGCCATGTGGGTCTTGACGACACCCAACGTAGAGAATGGGAACTGGTGAAGATTGAGTTGACCATGCGCGGGGGCTATGGTATAGTGCCATCCCGCCAGGCATCTGAACCTGCTTCCCACTCTAACGGAGAAATCGAGTCCATCATGTTAGCTATGCAACTGTTGGCGCCCTGGTCTGTGGACGAGAATGACCCGCTCGTGGTGTCCGAACTACCGGAACCGCAGCCAGGCCCGGGCCAGATTCTGCTGGCAGTGCGGGCATGCGGCGTTTGCCATACCGACCTGCACACGGTAGAAGGCGAGCTGGCCTTGCCGCACCTGCCGTTGACGCCCGGCCACCAGGTGGTGGGCGTGGTGAAAGCCCTGGGCGCAGGCGTTACACGTTTCCAGATTGGCGACCGTGTTGGGGTGGCGTGGGTTCATGCTACCTGCGGAGCGTGTCGTTTTTGCCGCAGCGGCCAGGAGAACCTGTGCGAACAGGCGCGCTTCACGGGCCTGCATGCGCCAGGCGGTTACGCGGGGGCCATGCTGGCCGCGGCGGATTTCGCCTTCGCCTTGCCGGCCGGCTTTGCGGATGAGCAGGCTGCGCCGCTGCTGTGCGCCGGCGTCATCGGCTATCGCGCCCTGCGCCTGAGCCAGGTGCAGCCCGGTCAACGTCTGGGGCTGTTTGGTTTCGGCGCTAGCGCGCATCTTGCGATCCAGGTCGCGCGCCATTGGGGCTGTGAGGTTTTTGTCTTCACGCGCAGCGCCGCGCACCAGGAACACGCGGCTGCGCTGGGCGCGGTGTGGACCGGCGCGCCGCAGGAAGCGCCGCCGTTCAAGCTGGACGCCGCGATCAACTTTACGCCCTCTGGTGCGGTCACGCTCGACGCCTTGCGCGTGCTAGAACGCGGCGGCGCGGTGGCCGTTGCCGGCATTCGCAGCAGCCCCATTCCCGAATTCGACTACCGCCTGCTCTACGGAGAACGCCAACTGCGCAGCGTGACCAACGCGACCCGGCAGGATGCCGAGGACCTGCTGGCATTGGCCGCCGAGATTCCCTTGCAGACCGATGTCGAAGTGTTTACCTTGCTCGAAGCCAATCAAGTGCTGCGCCGTCTCAAGCGCAGCCAAATTACCGGCGCTGCGGTGTTACAATGTTCATGAAAATCACGATGTACCCAGCCTTTCGAAACCTGCCAGACCGCCGCAGTTTACGGCTGTTTCCGGCCTTGCTCTTGTTGATTCTGGCAGCCTGCCAGGGGCCTACGCCCACGCCTGTCCCAGGCCAAACGCCGCTGCCATCCTTGACGCCCGTTGCCAGCGCCACGCCGACCGTGGCCGCGGGCGTCCAGATCATCCCCCCGCAAAACACGCCGGCGCTGCCCACCTCCGTCGTACCCCAGCCGACCGGCCCCGCGCCCGAACCAAAAGCGATCGCCCGCGCACCGGGCGTCTGGAGCAGCGGCTCGCGCCAGGGCGTTGGCACCGCCTTCACGTACGATGCCCCGATCAGCCAGACCAACCCCTCGCGCGTCTGGTTCACCCTGGATGACGGCGCCGTGACCGATCTCTTCTGGCCCCGCCTGGACCAGGCCGACTTCCATTCACTGCGTTTCCTCGTCAGCGATGGAAAAACGTTCCTGCATGATCTCTGGCGCGATGCCGACATCAAAAGCGAACGGCCATCGCCCCGCCTTCCGTTCTGGCGCATTACCTTGACGGACAAGGCGCAGCGCTATCGGCTCGTGGAAGAGGTTGTGGCCGCGCCGACCGCGGACGCGATTCTCATCAAGGCCAGCTTCGAGGCTCTGCAAGGCGATCCAGGTGACTATCAAGTTTATCTGTATGCCCTGCCGCATCTGGCCAACTCCGGTCAAGACGACCACATCAAAGTCAACCGGGCGGAGGGCGTCGCTATCTTCAGCGATACGAGCGCCAACGCGCTCACGCAAAGCCCGACGTTCGCCGCGCTCACCAGTGACAGCCCGTGGGTCACGGCGTCTGCAGGCTATGTGCGTAACAGCGACGGCTTGACCGACCTGGCCGATTTTCGCCTTGACCAGGCTTTTGACCAGGCCGGTGACGAGGGCCGCCCGGCCTTGACGCTCTGGCTGCCGCCCGCGGCTCAACTGAGCTCGCCGAAGTCGGCCGGCTGGGTATTGGCGCTTGGTTTTGGCGACAGTGAGCCTGTTGCACGTGACCAGGCCGCGCGGGCCATTGCTCAAGGTTGGGACGCCACTGCGCAGGCGTATCTGGATGGCTGGCAGCGCTATGAAGAGGGTCTGGTCAAGCTGGGTGACCAGACGCCCGATCTGTTTTACCTGAGCGCGGCCCTCATCAAAGCGCACGAGGACAAGACTTACCGCGGCGCGATTATCGCGTCGAGCGCCGTACCCTGGGGCGACCATTCACCTGACACGACTGACAAGGGCGGCTACCGGCGCGTGTGGGCGCGCGATCTGTACCACTCCGCGTCTGGGCTGCTGGCTGCCGGCGATGAGGCGACGGCGCGCGCGGTCTTGGCGTATCTGGACGAGGTGCAGCAGCTGCCCACTGGGGGCTTCCCGCAGAACAGCTATGTAGACGGCCGGCCGCACTGGATTTCCACCCAGCTCGACGAAGCGGCTGCTCCTATCCTGTTGGCGGCTCGACTGAGCTCGCCGAAGTCGGCTCGACTGAGCTCGCCGAAGTCGGCTGGACTGGGCGCGGTGGATCGCTACGCCAGTTTGGTCAAACCGGCTGCGGCTTTTATTGCCGCGCGTGGCCCGGCTACGCCCCAGGAGCGTTGGGAAGAGATGGGCGGTTACTCCCCGGCCACGCTGGCCGCGGAAATTGCGGGGCTGGTGGCTGCGGCTGACCTGGCGCGCCAGCATGGCGACGAGGCCTCGGCCACGGCCTGGTTGGCTACGGCTGATGCGTGGCAGCGGCAGGTCAAGGCATGGACCTTCACAACCACAGGGCCGTTGGGTGATGGCCGCTATTTCTTGCGCCTGACTGAAAAAGGCAATCCGAATGAGGGCGCCATTCTACGCATTGGCGGACAGAACGTGGATCAACGCAAGGTAGTAGATGCCAGTTTCCTCGAACTGGTGCGGCTGGGTGTACTGCCCGCGCTCGATGCGGACGTTACAGGCTCGCTGCCGGAAATTGATGCCACGATTCGGGTGCAAACGCCCAAGGGCTTCAGCTGGTATCGCTATCCCGGCGATGTGTACGGCGAAGAGAGTCCTTCCAGCGCTGTTTTGAAGAAGGGGCGCCCGTGGCCTTTGCTCACCGGCGAACGCGGCGTCTACGCCGTGGCGGCTGGCGATCAAGCAACTGCAGCCAGTCTGCTGCGCACCCTGGAGGCCTTTGCGAACGAGGGTGGGCTGTTCAGCGAACAAGTGTGGGAAGACACGGGCGAAGGCACGGGTTCCGCCACGCCGCTGGTGTGGGCGCACGCCGAATACCTGGTATTGTCGCGCTCCCTGCACGATGGCGTCGTAAACGACAGGCCAAGCGTGGTCGTACAACGATACGCAAAATGAAGGAAATGCTGAATGATGAATTCTGAATGCTCCTTATTCAGCATTCCTCATTCAGCATTCAGCATTCCTCATTTTATCAGCCTCTGCCACAACGGCGGCCCGAGGATGAGCAGTCCGATGATGACCGAGCCAATGGCCGCCATGAGCACCGCGGCTGCGGCGACATCCTTGGCCGTTCCGATCAAGGGATGGTGGGCGGTCGTGATCGCATCGCCCAGGGCTTCGATCGCGCTGTTGCAGGCTTCAAGTCCCAGGACCAGGCAGAAGGTCAGAACGAGCAAAGCCCAATGCCCGGCCGGCAAAGTCAACCACAGGCCCAAAGCTACGACCGCCAGGATGATGGCGAGGTGGATGCGGGCGTGACGCTGAGTACGGAAGAGATAGCCAATACCCATGAAGGCCACGCGGAACCCATCCCAAACGCTGTGTCTGGCCTTCATGCCGGGTTGAGAACGGCCGCCTGTCTGGCCCACATCGCTTCCTCTTCGGCGGGGGTTGCGTGATCATAGCCAAGCAGGTGCAGCGTGCCGTGAACAGCCAGCAGCGCCAGTTCATCAGCCGCCGGCCGGTCGAAAGCAACGGCCTGGGCCGCCGCGTACGGATAGGCGATAATGACGTCGCCCAAGTAATGCGCCAGTTCGGGCGCGCTGACGAAGGCGGCGGCATCGGGCAGCGTTTCTTGCGCAGAAAACGACAGCACGTCCGTTGGCTCGTCGAGGCCGCGATACTCGCGGTTCAACTGCTGCACCTGGGCGTCGTCGGTCACTACCACGGTCAGCTCGGCGGCAGGCCAGCCTTCCAGAAGCAGGGTGCGCTGCACAACGGCGCGCAACGCCGCTTCATCAACCAGGGCCGAAAACGGCTCGGCAATCACCATCGTGATCGGTTGTTCGTCCACGGGATCCTTCCCATGCGGGCGCATCACGGGCGGCCGCGTCCCCTTAGAACAGCGTGTAGATCAGCGGGCCGATCGCAGTCGCCTGGGCGAGAACAATCAGCAAACCGAACAACAATAAGACAGCCACCATCGGAATAATGAACCACAGCCGGCGCTTGGCCAGGTAGCCGAGCATCTCACCCACCAGACCCACTCGCGCGCCAGCATCACGTGTCGTGCGCTTGATATCCATCGAACACCTCCTCATTTTACAGCGCCTGCAGTGGAGGCGTTTGCCCGTGGGATGAACCCATGGGACGCCTCAACCGGCGCACAATCGCCCCCTCACGGCGTGGGGGCGCCGCTTGGCTCGGCCGAACCCGGCGCGGGCACCAACCTGTTTTGGACTA
>CAZEPA010000067.1:0-10315 GCA_964513955.1 uncultured Anaerolineae bacterium
GCATCGTGGAAGTCAATCGTGGCCTTGAAGGTCTTATGGACGCAGTGCTCGGACCAGGTCTGCGCCAGCATCTCCAGCTCGACATCGGTCGGCTCGCGCTGACTCTGCCGGTAGTAGGCTTGAATCGTCTCCATTTCGGCCAGGTCGAGCGCCAGACGCCGTGCGCGGCTGATCTCCAGGAGAGCTGGCGCATCTGCATCGCGCAGGGGAATAATCTCCACGGCGTTGTCCGCGCTGGCGCTGGCAAAGATCGGCGTTAGCGGCCGGTTGATGGTGTAATACTGGATCGTGCCGTTGGCCAGCAGTTCCTGGGCGATGCGCTGCACCTCCGTGGGCGCCAATGTGCCTTCCAGGATCGCCTGTTGGCCGGTGGCCGCGTGCAGCAGGCCGCTGACTCCCAGCAGCCGCGCCGCGTCCAACAGGCTGTCGGCCACGCTGTCGGTCACGCCAGGGTGCAGCGCCACTTCGATGAGCTGCTGGCCGACTTCGGCGAGGCCTTCGACAAGCCCAGGCCCCGTGCGGTGAGCCTGTCGAACCGCCGGCGCCAGCCGCACCTCCTCGGTCACCGGGTCATGCAGCACGAATTGGGCCAGGCGGTCAATCGCGGCGGCATCCAGGTCGCCGTGCAGAAAATAAAGATCGCAGACGCGCACCGCGGTCACGCCGTGGATGCCGAGACCGGCGATGGCGTGGGTCAACGCTTGACTGCGCGTGGCCGCAAAGGACGCGCGTGTCGAGACTTCGAGTCGAAAAACTGGGTGTAAGGAAGTTGACATGATGTTTGAGGCTCTCAAAACGGCAGCAAGCCTTCGAACAGGGGGTCGTTGAACGGCGTCGCGGCCTGGCGTTCGGCCGGTAGAATGCTATCGGGCGCCTTGTCTTCCGGGCGTCCTTCGCCTTCGATCTGGGGGTTGGCGTCCGTCCACCCATCTTCGAGCGGGCCAGCAGCCATAGGCTGGTCGTCCAGGATGATCACCAGGGCGCGCCGCGGGCCGGACAGCGACAGCGGTTCGAGCAAGCGCACGCGCCCCTGTTCGTCAATCACGGCTTCAACTGTTTGCAGCATTGGTAACGCCTCCCTGGACGATGTGGATCCGGCCGCTCAGCGCGCCTGAGTCTGGTAATTTGGCGCTTCCTTGGTAATCATAATGCTGTGCGGATGGCTCTCGATGTAACCGGCGTTGGTGATGCGCACAAAGCGCGCTTTGGCGCGCAGTTCTGCCAGCGAGGCCGCACCGACATAGCCCATGCCGCTGCGCAGGCCGCCGACCAATTGGGACAGGTAATCGGCCAGCCGGCCCTTGTACGGCACCTGGCCCTCGATGCCTTCGGGCACCAGTTTGCCGCCGATGTCGGGCGAGGCGTCGCTGCCGCGCTGACCCGACTGATAGCGATCAGCCCCGCGGCCTTTAAGCGCGCCGACCGAGCCCATGCCGCGATACTCCTTGAAGCGGCGGCCTTCCCAGGTGATCAATTCGCCGGGCGACTCCTCCAGCCCCGCCAGCAGGCCGCCCAGCATGACCGCGGTCGCGCCGACCGCCAGGGCTTTGACCATGTCGCCGCTGTAGCGAATGCCGCCATCGGCAATCACCGGGATGCCGCGCGCGGCGGCCGCAGCAGCACATTCACTGATCGCGCTGATCTGGGGCACGCCCGCGCCGGCTACGACGCGCGTGGTACAGATCGAGCCCGCGCCGACGCCGACCTTGATGACATCCGCGCCGGCTTCGATCAACGCCAGGGCGCCTTCGGACGTGACCACGTTGCCGGCCAGGACGACCATCTCCGGCCAGCGCTGCTTGACCGCGGCCACGGTGTCGAGGACGCCGCGCGAATGCCCGTGCGCGGTGTCAATCGCCAGGGCATCCGCGCCCGCGGCCACCAGGCGCTCGGCGCGCTGCAGCGCCGCGTCGCCCACCCCAATCGCCCCCGCCACCACCAACCGGCCTTGCGCGTCAGTGGCCGCCTGTGGAAAATCTTCGCGCTTGAGAATATCCTTGTAGGTGATCAATCCCTTGAGACGAAAACCCTCGTCCACCAGCGGCAGTTTCTCGATGCGATGACGATGCAGGATGATTTTGGCTTCTTCCAGGGTGGTGCCAATGGGCGCGGTAATCAAGTTTTCGCTGGTCATGTAGTCGCTGATCGGCCGCGCGAAATCAGTGGCAAAACGAATGTCGCGGTTGCTCAGAACGCCGAGCAAACGGCCGCCCTCCTGGCTCTCGACAATGGGCACGCCGCTGATATGGTAGTGCGACATGAGCGCGGCGGCCGCGGCCAACGGCCGGTCAGGCGTCAGCGTGATGGGATTGACGATCATGCCCGATTCTGAGCGTTTGACCCGGTCCACTTCTTCGGCCTGCTGCTCCGGGGTCAGGTTGCGGTGAATGACGCCCAGGCCGCCCTGGCGCGCCAGGGCAATGGCCAAAGGCGCTTCGGTGACGGTGTCCATGGCCGCGGACACTACCGGCACGCGCAGGCGCAGCCGGGGATGCAGGCTGACGCTGACATCCACATCGGCGGGCAGCACTTCAGAATAGCCAGGCACGAGCAGGATGTCATCAAACGTCAATGCTTCCACGATGCCTTGCGGATCGTTCAGCGCAAAGCGCGCCGGAATCAACGCCGCCGCGCTCAGGCCTTGATCGTCAGCCGTGTGCGCGACGTGCATCTTGCCATTGTCACTCATGACTCCACCTCTACTTTCCTTTCAATGCCCAAAGCGCCGCTGCAGCTCATCCTCAATCGCCGCCCAGGACAGGCCGCGTGCGGACAGAAAAACCAGGGTGTGATAGACCACATCGGCCAGTTCGTAGACCACGCGCTCCGTCGTCTCACCTTTGGCCGCCACGATTACCTCAACCATCTCTTCGCCCATCTTCTTGAGCATCTCATTCTCGCCTTTGGCGAACAACTGCGCCGTGTAGGAACCGGCCGGCGGCTGCGTCTTGCGCGCTTCGATCACCGCAGCCAAGTCTTCGATTACGTGTCCCATGTCGTCACCTCAAGTAGATTCCAGGTGAAAAATCGAAGATTGAAGATTGGCGCATGAGCAACCCCATCTTCAATCTGCCCATCTGCCAATCTTCAATCTGCCAATCTTCAATCTGCCAATCTTCAATCTTCAATCTCCATCACCAGCCGTCGAAAGAAACAAGTGCGCGCGCCGGTGTGACAGGCCGGGCCGGCCGGCTGCACGCGATAGAGCAGCGTATCGGCGTCACAGTCCACCAGGATTTCCATCACGCGCATCGTGTGGCCCGACGTCGCGCCCTTACGCCACAGTTCCTGGCGGCTGCGGCTCCAAAACCAGGCCTGCCCCGTTTCCACGGTCAAGCGCACCGCTTCGGCATTGGCGTACGCAACCATCAACACCTCCGCGGTCGTTGCGTCTTGCACCACGACGGCGAGCAGCGGGGTGCGCGCCTGCGCCAGCAGCGCGGCCAGGGTCAGAAGCTCCATACGCGGCTCTTCATCCCATGCTTCCATGTCAGCGCACCGCCACGCCGTGGTCGGCCAGGTAGGCCTTGACCTGGCCGATGCTCAGGGTTTTATAGTGAAAGAGCGAGGCGGCCAGGGCCGCTTCCGCGCCGCCGAGCGTAAGCGCGTCCAAGAAATGCGCCAGGCTGCCCGCGCCGCCAGAGGCGATGACCGGAATGGACACGGCTGTCGTCACGGCTTGCAGCATGGGGATGTCAAAGCCGGCCTGCGTCCCGTCCGCGTCCATCGAAGTGAGCAAAATCTCGCCCGCGCCGCGCGCTTCGACTTCCCTGGCCCAGGTCACCAAGTCAAGGCCCGTGGGGATGCGACCGCCGTTGACAACCACCTCCCAGTGCGCAGCGCCGGCGGCTCGACTGAGATCGCCGAAGTCCGCGGCGCGGGCGTCAATCGCCACGACGACGCACTGACTCCCAAAGCGGCGCGCGCCTTCGGTAATCAGCTCCGGCTGGCGCACCGCGGCTGAGTTGATGGCGGTTTTGTCCGCGCCGGCCAGGAGCATGGCGCGCATATCGTCCACGCTGCGCAGGCCGCCGCCCACGGTGAGGGGAATGAAGACCGTATCGGCGACCGCGCGCACGACCTGGCGGGTGATGGCGCGGCCTTCATGTGTGGCGGTGATATCCAGGAAGACCAGTTCATCCGCGCCTTCGGCATCGTAGGCCTGCGCCTGCGCCACGGGGTCGCCGGCGTCGCGCAGGTTGAGGAAATTGATGCCTTTGACCACACGGCCGTCTTTCACGTCCAGGCAGGGAATGATGCGTTTGGCTAACATGGGGCAAGGCACCCGTCGAGCTGATGACGCGAACTGCGGGCAAGGGCCAGGGCGTCAGGCAGCGCCAGGCGGCCGCTGTAGAGGGCCTGGCCGACGATCACGCCCGTCACGCCATCATCCGTCGCTGCGAGCAGGCGCCGAATGTCGTCCAGATCACGCACGCCGCCGCTGGCGATCACCTGCAGGCGGCTGGCGCGGGCGAGCGCGGCCGTCGCTTCTCCGTTGACGCCGCTCAACATGCCATCGCGGCCGATGTCGGTGTAGACGATGTGGGTGACGCCCGCGGCGTGCATCGTCTGCGCCAACGTCAGCGCGGGCACGGCGCTGGTCTGCAGCCAGCCATGCGTGGCAACGAAGCCGTCGCGCGCATCAATGCCAATCACGAGGCGCGCCGCGCCGAAGCGCCGCAGGGCATCGTGCACCAGGGCGGGATTCTGTACGGCCACGGTGCCCAGCACAACCCGCGCCGCGCCCAGCGTCAGCGCAAGCTCGATGTCGGCCAGGGTGCGCAGGCCGCCGCCAAACTGAACCGGCGTCGGGACCGCCCGGCAGATCTCGGTCAGGCATCGCCAGTTGAGCGGCAAGGCGGCCGCGGCGCCTGGCGACGCCGCGTCGGCTTCCAGCGCGCCGTCCAGGTTGACGATGTGCAGCCAGGTTGCGCCCTGGTCAACCCAGTGCTGGGCCACGGCCGCGGGGTCTTCGCTGAAGACTGTCTCTGCGGCAGGATCGCCCTGGCGCAGGCGCACACAGCGGCCGCGGCGCAGGTCAATCGCCGGAAACACGACGAAGTCGGGCGTTGGGAAGGAAGAGGAGGCGTTCATGCGGTCGCCTGCTCACTTGGCGGGATGCTGCTCATCCCACCGGCCTGCACCCGGTCCACGAAATTGCGCAGGATGCGCAGCCCGGTGGCTTGGCTCTTCTCCGGGTGGAATTGAACGCCCCACACCTCGCCCTGGCCGAAGCGGCCGCCGCAGATGGAGGCAAAGTCAATGCCGTAGTCGGTTGTGGCGACGATGATCCGCGGATCGGCCGGCGCGCAGTAGTAGGAATGAACGAAGTACGCATAGCTGCCGCTCGGCACGCCGGCCAGCAGAGGGTGCGTGGAGGTGTGGTGAATTTGGTTCCAGCCGATCTGCGGCACTTTGAGCCGGTGTGGCTGGCCGTTCTGCGGCACGGTCATGCCATCGGCAAAGCGCAAGACGGCGCCTGCGAAAATGCCCAGCCCCCGGTGGCGGCCCATCTCCTCGCTCTCGTCGAAGAGGAGCTGAAGGCCCACGCAGATGCCGAGCAGGGGTGTGCCCGCATGCACTGCGGCCAGCAGCGGCTCCTCGAAGCCGGCGCGGCGAAAATTGGCCGCGGCGTCGCCAAAAGCCCCGACGCCAGGCAGCACGATGCCGCCCCATGCCTGCGCTGCGTCAGTCAATTGCACCGCGTGCTGGACAATCTGCACAGGGGCGTTGATGTGCTCCAGTGCTTTGGCCACGCTGCGCAGATTACCCACACCGTAATCAATCAGAGCGATCATCGCCACCGTCCTTCACACGGTTCGTCGTGCCCGTGGGCTGGCCGCTCGCTGCCGCGACCTGCAGCCGTCTGGCAGAAGCGCCACCAGGCCTAAATCAAACGGAGCGAAGGACGACCTTCGCTCCGTTACGAGAGTGTACGCGATCACACGGGCGCGGATGGGCGTCAGGCTGGCTTCACCGACCGATTGCCGAATAGACGTCGGAGGAAGCTGCCGATCTCGCCATTTTCCCATACCACGAGCAGGGGGCTGGCATTGAAGATGGACGAGTAGGTGCCGCTCAAGATGCCGATCAACAGCGTGACGACGAAGATGCGCACGGTAACGCCGCCCAGGAGCGCCAGGGCCGTCAGCGTGAACAACACGGTCAGCTGCGTGTTGATGGAACGATCGAGAGTCTCGATGATGCTACGATTAACAATGGTCTCGAAGTCCTGGCTGCGATAGCGATTGATGTTCTCGCGAATGCGATCGAAAACGACAATCGTATCGTGCACGGAGAAGCCAATCACCGTGAGCAGGGCCGTCAGGAAGAGCGAATCAACTTCCCATGCCAAGAAGTGCCCGGCCAACGACATCAAGCCGAGCACGACCAGGGCGTCGTGCACGAGGGCAATGACCGCGCAGGCGCCGTAGCGGAACGAATTGGGCACCTTGCGGAAGGCAATCGAGATGTAGGCGAGGATGGCAAGGGCGGATAAACCCAAGGCCACGCCCGCGTTGCGCGTCACTTCCGCGCCAACGGCCGGGCCTACGTTATCGAAACGCTGTTCCACAAAGTCGCCATAACGCGCCTTGAGACCGGTCTGCAGAGTCGCTTTCTGCGTCGCATCAATGGGCTTGGAGCGGACGATAATCGTGTCATCGGTGCTGGTCGTCGTAGAGGTCTGAACGAGGGCCTCATCGAAGCCGGCCGCGCTGAAAATGGCCTTCACGTCAGCCGGCTGGATGGCTGCCGTGGGCTGTGTAAACTGAAGCTGCCACAAGGCGCCGCCGGTGAAGTCAATGGACAGGCGCAGGCCAAACAAGATGAGCGAGATCAGGCCTGGTATGATGATCAACAGAGACACACCGAAATACCAGTAGCGTTTCCCAACGATATTAAGCATGATACTTTATTCTACTCCGATTAGACGCCGAACCACCAGTGGTTGCGGGAGAGATCCATGTTGTTCATGACCAGGTGTAGGAAGGTGCGCGTCACGGTAATGGCCGTGAACAGACTGACCAACACACCGATAGCCAGGGTGAGCGCAAAGCCCTTCACGATGCTGGCGCCGAAGTTCGATCCAAACCAGAACAGAATCACGCAGGTGATGAGCGTCGACGCGTTGGAGTCTCGAATGGAAGGCCAGGCGCGGGCAAAACCGGTGTCAATCGCGGCGCGCAAGTTGCGGCCTCCGCGCAGTTCCTCTTTCATGCGCTCGAAGATCAAGACATTCGCGTCAACGGCCATGCCCACGCTGAGTACAAAGCCCGCAATACCTGGCAGCGTCAAGGTGACGGGAATCAGCTTGAACAGGGCAAAGACCAGCAGCGCGTAAATGATGAGCGCCAGGTCCGCCAGCACACCTGGCAGTCGGTAGTATAGCAGCATAAAAACAATTACCACCAGCAGGCCAATCACGCCGGCGTTGATGCTCTTACGCACCGAGTCTTGACCCAGCGTCGGCCCGACGGCGCGGCTTTCAGCCACACGCAGCGGCACAGGCAGCGCGCCGTAGCGCATCTGCACCGACAGGCTGCGCGCTTCTTCCAACGTAAAGCGGCCCGTGATCTGCCCGTTGCCGCCGGTGATCGCAGACTGAATGCGTGGCGACGAGAGAACCGTTTTGTCCAGAACGATAGACAGAATCTTACCGATATTGGCGCTGGTGTAATCAGCAAATTTCTTGGAGCCGGCGTCGGTCAGCGTGAAGGTAATGATCGGCGCATTGGTGTTCTGCTCGAAGGCTACCGCGGCTGTCTTCAAGTCGGCGCCCGTCATGATCGTCCGGTAGACCTTACTGGGCGTCGCCGGCGTCGTCGGTGTGACGACTGTCGTGCCTGTGATCCCGCTGGTGCTTGTGACCTGGTTGGTACGTGTGACCTGGTTGGTGCTTGTCACCACACCGGAATCTTGCAGCGAGCCGTAGCTCGTGCTGACTTTGGTGCCCGAGGGGATGACCTCGTCGCCGGTCTCAATGAATTCCAGGAGCCCGGTGCCCTTGAGGGTTTCAATGGCCTGATCAGGATCGCTGATGCCGGGCAACTCGACCACAATGCGGCGGTCACCTTGCACCTGGATGAGCGGCTCAGACACACCAAGTCCGTTCACGCGGTTCTCGACAATTTGCTTGGCCGTCTGAATAGCATCGCGGTCAACGGTCTGGCCGGCCGGTACATCGGCTTCGAGCAGCACCTGCAAACCGCCGCGCAAATCGAGACCTTCCTTGATCTGCAAATCACGCGTGCTGGCCGGCTGCCAGAAGATCAGGTTTGTAAGCCACTTGGGATGCTGCATGGGCAGGGCAAGGTAAATCCCAATCGCAGCTAAGATAACAGTGGTGATAAGGAATCCGTTCGTACGATCTCGCATGAACTCGTCTTCTCCTCGCGGTTCGATTGCAGCTTAGCTGCCTGGCAAACAGGGCGATTATAGTCTACGCCCTATGTCCTGTCAAAACAGCCGGCCGATTTGATTCTGGCGGCTCCCTGGTTCATCACCCCTCGTCAGCCATCTTTGCACGCCGCGCGCCCATGCGGTTGAGAAAGGACATGACGGCGGCCGCGACTTCCACCGGAGTCAAGGCGTCGGTCGCCAGATAAAGATCGCAGTGTGCGCGCGCATGGGCCAAACGTTTTCGCTCCTCCGCCAGCCATGCTTCCACCGGCTCTTGCGTGTGACGGCGCTGCGCCACGGTGGCTGGCTGCGCATCGAGGTATACCAGCACATCCGGCGGATTCAATCTACGCCACAGGTCGGACACATACGAATGTTCCTGCGCACAAGGCAGGACGAGGTATCCTTCTGCACGCAGGTGCAGGAGTAGGGTGCTTTTGCCGGCCGCGCAAACGCCGACCAGTTTGATCTTGGTGGGCGTTGGCGACAGCGGGTTGCTTGCGGTCATGGTCATCCCTGGGGCCGTGCAATCAGGCCGGCCGATGCGGCTAGGGCAAGGGGAAACTGGCGGTCAAACGCCGGGCGTCGTCGCCGCGCAGGTAGGGAACGATCTGAACCACCAATACGCTCATATCGTCGTCCGGTCGGCCCTTATCCAGGCGGATGCTTTCGGCCAGGATGGCGTCAGCCAGGGCCTGGGCGCTCGTAGATGATGGCGCATCCACGAGATGGGAGCGCAGCACGCCGAGCAGATCGAGCGGTTGCCCGTGACGATTGCCGGCTGACCAGATGCCGTCCGTAAAGACGACCAGGGTTAGGCCCGGCTCGATGGGGAATTCAACGATCACTGGTTTGGTGTTCGGATAGATGCCGATTACCTGGCTTGGTTGATCGAAGAAGGAAATTTCTGCGCCCCGCGCCACCACGGCGGGACATTGGCTGTTGCGTGAAACCACGATCGTGTTGGTCGCCAGATCAATGGACACGATATGCAGTTCGGCAGACACCTGGCTGCGGCGATGTGTGCGCAGATAATCGTGCGCCGCGCGCGCGGCTACACCGTCACGCGCCCCTTCAGCCAAGAGGGCAATCGCCTTGCGAACTACCAGGTTGCTGATGATTTTTGCGCTGCGGCCGCTGCGCTGACCGTCGGCCAGTACCAGGGATACCCCGCCGTGCGGCCGTTCAGTCATCTCCAGCGTGTCGCCGCTTTCACCGCTGGCGTACTTACCGGTCTTTGCCGCCGCGATCTGCAATTCCATGAAAGCACACTCCGTGGATCAGTGTCTGGGACAGCTTGGCGCCTTGTGTGAGATCCTGGGTTCCGGCTCGCCCAGGCTAGGATATGACCACGGTCAATTGAACGCTGGCGCGCGCCGCGCCATCATGGCGCGAAACAGCCTCAAGCGTGATGATCGTCGACGCGCCGCTGGCCGCGCCGGGCGGCGCGGTCATGCGTACCTGGGCCGTCTGCATGCCGGCGGGAGATAACGTCACTTCCGTGACGTTGTCGGTGAAGCAGCGATCGCCCTCGGCGCCATTCAAGCACAAGAGCAAATGCCAGCCCGCCGGCAGACTGCCACCCAGGTTAATTGCGATCTGATCGGTTGTGTTGCCGGTATTTTCGATGCCAAACGACCCGACCTGATGCTCGATGCCGTCGGCCGCGAGCATGACCTGGCTGCTGCTGCCGTTGATGCGCACGCCCCACTGAGGCGTGACCGTTGGCGTGGCGGTGGGCAGGTTGGTGGGGGTCGGCGTGGCGGTGTAGAAGGGTGTGGCCGTGGCCGTCGGGGTGACCGAAGGGGTGGGCGTGCCACGCACCTGCACATTGGCCACCCACACCTGGTCGGTCAGGTCATGCAGAACCACGCGGAGGTAGTAATCGGTATCCAGCACGGGGCAAACCTGACGT
>CAZEPA010000067.1:10325-12074 GCA_964513955.1 uncultured Anaerolineae bacterium
GGTGACGCCCGTTTCCGTCCCATCCACTTCCAGGTAGACAGCCTCGATCCCGGCGGTATTCCAGCGCAGCGTTGAACACTGCCCCAACAAAATGGTGCGCGGCGCGGCTGAGAAGTTGATGATGGGCGCCGAAGGCTCGGTCGGCGCCAGGGTGGGAGTGGGCGGAACAATACCAGTTGGGGTGGCGGTGGCGCCCAGATCCGGCAGCCGCGTCGGCGTCGGCGTCTCTGTTTCCAACGTGCCAGGGAAAACGGTGCCATCGAGCGGCGTTGGGCGCCGGGTAGGCGTGGGGCGCGCGGTCAAGCTAAACGGCGGCGGCTCCAGGGTTCCGGCTTCGGCAGTCAGCCGCGCCACCGCAGTCACCGTGGCAAAAGCAGCCGCGACATCCGGAGCGATCGTGGGCGGTGCGGCGGTCGGCGTAAAAGTGGCAGGACGAATGGTCACCGGCCCGGCCACGACCGGCGTTGGTTGCTCCGTGCGCGTGCGGGCAGCCCACGAGCGCCAGGCGAGGAAACCACCGACGACGACCAGGCAAGCAACCAGGGCCAGGAACGCGCCGCCAGCGCCAAGCAGGTACGGCATCCAGCCGCTGCGTCGTCCAGGAGTTTCCAGCGCATCCTCATCGAGCAGCGTATCCGCGGCCGGCTCATCCCACGCGAGTGTAGGTGAAACGGCCGGCGGCCTGCCCTGGGTGGCGGCGACGTGACGCGGGCATGTGGCAAACTGCCCGCCCAGGCAAAAAAACTGCTGCTGCGCCAGGGGCACTGATTCACTGCGCCCGGTGGCGTAACAGCGGTTCTCAAAGTTGGGATAATTGAGATAAATGCCTTGCTCGCTGAGTGATCCCAGCAGGGGGCAAGCCTGGCCTTCCATAGATGAAGTCCTGATTGGTATAATCCTCGTGTGTCAATTCAGGCTGAGCGCGGCGGACATGGATGACTCTGGCGGTCAATCACATGGCTGCGCAGGCGGGCAGGCTCTCAGCGTCGGCATCAGGCGAAGCTCTTTCCTCTCAACACGCGCGCATTATAGCACCGCGGGGATGGACTGTCAATCAGGCTTTGTCTCTACCCTACTCTCCTCATTGGCTCCCTGGCGGTTTCAGCCACACGCTCACCCTCTCCGGCTGCAGTGTCTCCTGCACCACCTACGTCCGTGCAATCAGCCAGCCGGTGACCGCGCCATAGACGAGATGCGCCACGGCGAAGTGCAGCGCCGGAATATCTCGCAGCACCGACCCGGCCGCAGTCGAAGCCAGCCCCTGCGCCACCAGGATCAGCGCCAGCCCATAGACCAGGCCGAGCAGGACGCCGGCCGGACGACCAACCAGTCGCCCGCGGCCGACCAGCCGGTAGATCACCCCGAATAGCAAGCCGTACACGGCCGACACAGCCAAATGGATCATGGCGCCCGTCAGCGGCGAGGCCGATCCCGCCGGGGCAAAGCGGACCAACATACGCAGCGGCCCTTCACTTGTCAGTAACGCGCTCACGATCAGCACGCCGGCCATCGCGACGCCTCCCGCGGCCCCAGCCAGCAACCCATCCACCGCCGCATCGCCGGCCGTGCGCCGGCGCTCAAAAGCCATTTTATCCGTGCGAATCATTTTTGTGTCTCCTGGCATCTGCCCTCTCCATCACTCCATTTCAGTACGCCGTCATCATGCCAAGTCGCCGTCCACAAATCGTTACGGCAACCGTTACGGCGTGTGATTCGTTGCGTTTTTCGTCTTTCGCCGGTATAATGGGA
>CAZEPA010000068.1:0-11985 GCA_964513955.1 uncultured Anaerolineae bacterium
GGCATCCTACCGCTCATCGAGCTGACCGCTTTCCTGAGTCTCAACTTCTTCATCATCAACCTGCTGCCGCTGCCTGCGCTGGACGGAGGGCGGCTGGTGTTTGTGCTGCTGGAAGCGATTCGCCGCGGCAAGCGCATCCCGCCTGAGCGCGAAGCCCTGGTGCATTTGGTCGGGATGGTGGGGCTATTGGCGCTGATGGCGGTGATTTCATACTTCGACCTGTCAGCCTGGTGGAGCGGCGCGCCCCTCTTCCCGCCGCAATAAGCCAGCTGCCGATTCAATCTCCGAACGGCCCGGCAAAGTTGGGCTTACAAACCGGCGGTGTTATAATCACCGCCGGTTTCTTTATGCAAAAACTCCGCGTTCTCACATCGCCCGTCACGGCGTTTCTCTGGTTGGTGGTCGGCAGCGCCTGGTTTGTCTGGCACGGCTGGCAGGCCGTCCATCGCCCAAGCTCAAGCGCCACGCCCGGCTACTTCGACTGGTTCCGCTACCTCGACCGCCTAACCCCGACGTGGATGGCAGCATTGATCCTGGCGCTGCTGGTCATGCTGGCTGGCGGCTGGCTCCTCTGGCGCAGCGCCCGTTTTGACCGCTGGCTGGCGGCGGCAACCCTGGTCGGATTGCTGGCCCTGGCTCTGCGCCGGCCGGCCGTCAACGGCCTCAGCCTGTTGATGCTGGTCGTGCTTGCCGCAGTGACAGCCGCGGCCGGCCGCGGGGTCATGCGCCGCCTGGGCTTGTCCACCGACGAGACGGCAGCCACACTCTTCTTCGCGTGGATTATCGGCTGCGGCCTGCTCATCTTGACCGCCCTGGCGCTCGGCCTTTTGCACGCGTTGTCGGTCTGGACTTTGGGCGCCGCGCTGCTCCTGGGCGCGCTGCTCTCCCGGCGTGATCTGCGCTGGCTGGTGCAATCTGCGCTCGCCTGGCGCCCCGCGTTGCCCGCCGGCAGCAGTCAGCGGCTCGTGGCGCTGGCGCTGGCGCCGTTTGCCCTGCTTGATTTGCTGGGCGCGCTGGCTCCCAGCGCCGCGTTCGACGCCACGTGGTACCATCTCTTCATCCCGCGGCTGTTCTTGCAGGCTGGCAGTCTTGCCTACTTCCCGGCGCACTATCGCAGCCTGTGGCCCAGCAATGTGGAAATGCTCAATCTGTGGGGGCTGGCCCTGGCTGGCGACCAACTGGCGCAGTTGATCGGGCTAGGCCTGACGCTGCTGCTTCTCCTGGGCGTCTTTGTGGTCGCGCGCGCGTGGTTTGGCGCCCAGGTTGGACTGCTGGCCGTCTTGCTTCTCTTCGCCACGCCGGACATTGCCACCTATGCTCCTTCGGCCTATGTGGACATTCCCCTGGCTCTGTTTCTGTTGGCGGCGGCGCTGGCCTGGCTGCGTTGGCATACCACCGGCGCGCCCGGCTGGCTGCTCATCGCCGCGCTGAGCGCCGGCCTGGCCGCCGGCGCCAAGCTCCTGGGCTGGCCTTACCTGGCGTTGTTTGGACTGGCGACCCTGGCGCGGTTGCGCTGGCGAACCCCCGCAGGCAGCCGCGGGCGGCTGCTGGCGGCCGTCATCCTCGTCGCGGCGCTGCCCTCGCTGCCGTGGCTCATCCGCGCCTGGATCCTGGGCGGCGATCCGATGATCCCCTTTGGCTATCGTTGGTTTGCCGAAACGACCTGGAACCGCTGTGCGGATCTTCTGCACCGCGCCCACTTCGCCTATGTCGGCGTCGGCCGCGTGCGCAGCGTCTCCAGCCTGGGGATAGCCCTGCAATTAGTTGCCCTGTACGCCAGCGGTATCTGGCTCAGCTTGGCCTGGCCGTTGACTCTGCTGCGGCTGCTCGGTGGAGAGTTCGGCGACAAGCGACGTTTGGTGTTCTGGTTGCTGGCGGCCGGCGCGCTGCTGACGGTTGTCCAAGCCGTTCTCTTTCCCATGCCGCGCTTCTTCGTCATGGCCCAGGCCGTGGGCGCGATCGTCGCGGCCGCGTGCACGTGGCCGCTGCTGACGCGCGGCCGCGGATGGGCACGCCACGCCGTGGCGATCCTACTGGTCTTCGTCACGATGCTTGGTCTGGCCCATGCGGCGTCTGCCCGGCTCGACGCGCCGCGGGTGGTGCTTGGGCTGGAAAGCGAAAGCGCCGCCTTGAGCCGGGGACTGCCCGAATACGCGGCCATGGCCTGGGCCAATCAGCATCTACCGATCAACGCACGTGTGTTGAATTGGTCGCTGCGCGGCTCGTTCCTGGCGCGCGACCAGGCGCCGGTTGACCCGGCCTTCCAGGGCCTACTCGATTTTGGCGCCCTGACGGACGCGCAGCGCTTCCTGGCGCGGCTGCGCGCACTGGGTATCACGCATTTGCTCGTGCTGCCGGATGGCAGCCAGTTTTTCTATCCCGAGGGCAACGAAGTAGCCGCGAACCTGGATGCCTTTTTAGCCGCGGTGGCTGACCGTCTGACGCTTCTGCACGAAGAAAACGGCACGCGCCTCTACGCGCTCGATACGCAGGGCAGCGCGCCGCCCATTCCCCTGCCGGGCCTGGAAATTTGCCGCTAACCAACAAAAAGCCCGACTTCTGTGGGAAGCCGGGCTTTTCGGGGTTATTGCCTCACCGGTACAAGCCGGAGCCAAATGCTTCAACGCAAAGGCGCCGAGGTGAAGACGCTAAGAGAACGCTTTGCGAGCTTTGCGGCTTTGCGTTAGATTTTGTTGCTCTGTGAAGAAGAATTTCACGCGCAAGGGACTACAAGGTTGGCGTCACGGCATGGCGGGTGTCCACGATCAAGCTCGCGCGCCGGGTGATGTCCGCCCAGTCGTAGACCGAATGGTCGGTGGCAACTACCACGCAATCCGCCGTCTCAACCGCGGACTGCAGGTCGCTCACCGAGGCCAGGATTTGGCCGTTGTGCTGCACGGTGGGGACATGCGGATCGTGGTACGTCACGGCCGCGCCTTTGGCGCGCAGCAGTTCGATAATGTCCAACGCAGGTGACTCGCGCACATCGTCCACATCCTTCTTGTAGGCCACACCCAGGACCAGGACTTTGCTGCCGCGCAGCGGTTTGCCGGCGTCGTTCAGCCCATCCTGCACTTTGTTGACCCAGTAGCGCGGCATTTCGCTGTTGATTTCGCCGGCCAATTGAATGAAGCGCGCATTATAGTTCAGCGTCTTCAATTTCCATGACAGATAGTGTGGATCGAGCGGAATACAATGCCCCCCGACGCCCGGGCCAGGTGTGAACTTCATGAAGCCATAGGGTTTGGTAGTGGCCGCATCAATGACTTCCCACACATCAATGCCGAGCTTGTCGCACATGATCGCGATTTCGTTGACCAGCGCGATGTTGACGGCGCGGAAGGTATTTTCCAACAGTTTGACCATCTCCGCGGTTTGCGTCGAAGAGACCGGCACGATGGTCTGGATGGCCTGGCGATAGAGCGCGACGGCCACTTCCAGGCAGTCGGCCGTCAGGCCGCCAACAACCTTGGGGGTATTCTCCACCAGGTAGTCCTTGCGCCCCGGGTCAATGCGTTCCGGCGAAAAAGCCAGGAAAAAATCGCGGCCGGCGCGCAATCCGCCGGCTTCGAGCATAGGGCGCAGCAGTTCTTCCGTGGTGCCCGGATAGGTCGTTGACTCCAGGGATACCAACATGCCGGGGTGCACATGCCGAGCCACCGATTCGCCGGCTGCAATCAGAAAACGCACATCGGGGTCGCGCGTCTTGCTCAGCGGCGTGGGCACGCAGATGATGGCAGCGTCGCACGCGGCCAGCGCGCCAAAATCGGCCGTGGCCGACAGGGTGGCCGCGGCGGTCAGGCGCGCCAGGCGATCACTGGCGACATCTTCGACATACGATTCTCCGCGATTGATCGCCTTGACCTTGGTTTGATCCACGTCAATGCCGACCACCGTGAAGCCGGTCTCGGCAAAGGCTACCGCCAGGGGCAGGCCGACATAGCCCAGGCCGATGACGGCAATATGGGCGGCATGTGTATTTAGTTTTGCCAACAGTTGAGATTTAGTTTCTAGCATCTTTTTTTGGACTCAATTTCATGTCTATGTGGTTTGCCTGCGCAGCGCGTCCGCCACACGCTGAATCGTCTCCGCCAGGGGCACAACGGGCGTCCAGCCGGTGAGGGCGTGTAATTTGCTTGTGTCTGGCACCCGACGGCGCATATCTTCAAAACCTGGTGCGTAGGCGTCCGCGTAGGGTACGAAGTGGATGCGCGGGTCATCAACGGTTGGCGGCGACTGCGGAGAGAGAACCTGCAGGATGAGACGCGCCAGGTTGAGGATGGTAATTTCTTTGGTTCCACCCACATTGAAAACTTCGCCTGCCGTGTCAGGCCGCGCGGCCAACGCCAACGCCGCGCGCACCACATCGGCCACGTCGCAAAAGCAGCGGCTCTGCTGGCCGTCGCCGTACACCGTGAGCGGCTGCCCGGCCAGCGTCTGCCCTACCAGGCGCGGCACCACCATGCCGTAGCGGCCGGTCTGGCGCGGCCCCACCGTGTTGAAGAAGCGCATGATGGTCACCGGCAGATTCTTCTCGTGGTAATAGGCCAAACCCAAGAACTCGTCTACCATTTTGCTGGCCGCATACGCCCACCGGTTCTTCTTGGTTGGGCCGAGGAGCACGTCATCATCCTCACTGAACGGCACACGGCTGCCTTTGCCATACACCTCGGAGGTCGAGGCAATCAAGACGCGGGCGTGATAGCGCGCGGCCGTGCGCAGCACCGCTTCCGTGCCCATCACATTGGTTTCGATCGTATGCACGGGCTGTCGCACAATCAGCTCCACGCCCACGGCCGCCGCCAAATGGAAAACCATGTCACATTCGCTGGTCAAGCGGTCGAGCACCATGTCGTTGGTGATCGAGTCAATGGCGAAATGAAACGCGGGTTGGCCGACAAGATGGGCAATGTTGTCGAAACGCCCCGTGGAGAGGTCATCCATGATGGTGACCCGGTGGCCGGCGGCCAGGAGCGCCTCAGCCAGATGACTACCAATGAAACCGGCGCCGCCGGTAATCAAAACGCGCACAAATCACCTCATTTATCTTCGGCGCCAGCGACCGGATCATGCGGCGCTGGGCTGCCCTGGTTCTCCGCTTCCTCGTCATAGCGAATTTTGCGCCCTTTGCCCCGCGTCCCACGGCGCAGGCGCGCCTGCTCGCGCTCGCGCGCGACCTCGATCAAGTCCAGCGGATCCGTATCATCCGCAGAGGCCAGTTCTAGCCCATCCACCGGCACCTCGGCAGGGCGGGCGCGCCCCAGGAAATTCAACAAGATGCGAACGCGCTGCGTGGGCGTCGTGGGGCCTTCGAAGACGCCCATCAGGCCCTGCAAAGCCCCTTCACGGATTCGCACACGGTCACCAGGTTGGAACGTGTGCGTGGGCAGTCCGCCTTTGGCCCAAATGTAATCCACGCGCTCACGAATGACCTGAATGACCTCGTCTTCCAGAATGGCGGGCCGCCGTTCGACCGCCACCACACCGCGGATGCCGGGCGTCCAGGCAATCGCGGCGTAGCCAGTGACTTCAAAATCTATGCGAGCAAACAAGTAGCTCGGAAAATAGGGCGTCGTCGTGTGGCCTGGGCGTGGATGCAGGGATTTGAGGGTTGGTAGATAGGTTTCAAGCGAGCGTGATTCAAGAATCTCGGCAACCAGGTACTCAGCGTTCGGTTTCACGTGCAGCGCATACCAATGTAACAATGCAGCGCCCTCGAAAGAGATGTGCAATCAGCTTGCAGGCAATGATCGCGGCGCTAGTTTAGCACAAATCGCCCTGCTCTCACAAATGAAAACAGGGCGATGTATTGAGACGGCTGCGTATTTGGCAGTTTGCCACCCGCTCTGTAGAATCAACGGACAACGAACTACGGAAGATTGCGGCGCAGCCAGGTTAAGGCGTAACCCAGCAGGGAACGACGATCTGGGATGGCGTCCGTTTCCTGGACCACATCATCGGCCGGCAAAAAAGTCCAGGCCAACAGGACAATGACAGCACTCAGGATCAACCACGGCATGTTCTTCCTCCTGAAATCATCACTGTCATGTGATGGCACGCTGAGGTGAAATGAAGGTGAAATTTTCGAGTCTGTTGCCTGACGATTTGTTCATTTAGGGTCATCACGCTGCCTCACGACCGCGCCAACCCATCGGTTGGCGATTATTATCTTAGGCTGGCCGATTTGATTATTTTGGCCGTATAGAACAACGAGTGGGGCTGTGGAGCGGTTCCTTGCCTGGCGATACAAACGGACGCAATTCGATTAAGGCTCGATGAGTAACAGACATGGACATTCAAATCAAACTAGGCGAACCCCTGTGGCGGGCTGTCGGTCAGCGCCGCCTGCAGCTCGCATGGCCGGATGAGGACAACCCGCCGACCATAAACGATCTTCTGATCACGTTGCAGAACAGCTATCCTGGTTTTGCTGCGGCGCTCACCGCGGCCGCGGGCATCACCCACGCCAACCCGTACCAGTTTTTTGTGGACTCACGCATCGTAGCCGCGCACGCGCTCAGCACGCGGCGGATGCGGGCAGGCGAAACGCTCTATATCTTCCTGCCGGCGGCCGGCGGCCAGGCAGACGCGCCGCTCGCGCGCGCCTTCTACGCCCGCGCCACGCCCTTGGTGGCGCAGGACTTGCTGGGCCAGGTGTTGGTGCGTGAATTGGCGGACGGTCAGCGCCTGCGCGGCCGCGTTGTGGAAACCGAAGCCTACGGCGGTGCGGAGGATCGGGCCAGCCATGCCGCGCGCGGCCCCACGCCCCGCGCGGCCATCATGTTCGGCGAGCCAGGGCGCGCGTATGTCTATTTCATCTACGGGATGTACTTTTGCTTCAACGTGGTGACAGAAGCGGAGGGGACGCCTGGCGCCGTGCTTGTACGCGCGGTCGAACTCATGCAGCCTGCGCCGCAAACCCGGCATGAGGCCCAAAAACATACCAATGGTCCTGGCAAACTGTGCCGGGCGCTGCAGATTGACCGCAGGCTCAACGGCCATGATCTGACCCAGGTTGGCCCGCTTTATCTGGCGCCCGGCGAACCGGTCGCGCCGGCGGACATCGAAGCGACGCCGCGCATCAACGTGCGCGGGGATGAATGGGGACGCCGCGTGCCCTGGCGTTTTGTCATCCGCGCGCACCCAAATCCGACATCAGATTAGGACTTTTCCTGGCCGTACAACGTCATCAGTCCATCAGCCACGGCATCACGCCACGCCGGATAGTTATGACTCCAGTTGCCCTCGCGCAGGGTCACCGCATAACCTTTTGCCTGCAAAAGCTCGTACATCGCCAGGTTGACGGGGTGCAGCCGCTCAAAACGACCGACTTGCAGCCAGATGCGCGTGGGCGTCGGTTCTTGCAGGCTCACCAACGGCCAGATCACCGTCTGATGGCCGCTGACACTGAACGCACCGGACTGACTGAGCACGCGGCCAAAAATGGCTGGATAGCGCAGCGCGGTGTAGAGCGCCATCAAGCCGCCCATGGAGCTGCCGAGCGTGCCAAAGCTGCCGGGCGCGGATTCCGGATCGAGCAGATTGAGATTGGCGTGCGCGAGGGGCAGCACCTGGCGCAGGATGAAATCAAGGGTCATCTCGCCGCAGGCATATTCGTTGATGCGCGTCTTGCCGCCATGCGCCAGCAGCGCCAGTGCGACCGGCTGCATGCGGCCCTGCGCGATCAAGCTGTCTACGATCGTCGGCAAGTGCACGCGGCGCAGGTACTCCAGGCCATCGAACACGACAAGCAAGGGGCATGGTTCCGTGACCGGCGGCTGGTATAGATAGACCAGCCGCTGTTTGCCTACTGCCAAAAAACCAGCATCCACGTGATGGCGCGTCACGATTCCGGTTGGCGTATCGGGCTGGCGCGTGATCCACGGCGTGCGTGCGGCCTCTGGCATGTAGAAGTAACTGGTGCGATGACCAAAGCCGTCCGCAGTCGTATGTGGATTGAGCGGATCACGCATGTGCTTGCCGCCCAGGTAGAAACTGTACTCCATGTACGCATCGGCTGGCATGGTCATGGTGTAGGCCCAAAGCCCGGGCATGACCGCTTCGAGGGTCGGCGCGTCCTCCAGATCCCAGTTGTTCCAATCGCCCGTGACTTGCGGCGCTTCTTCGCCCTGCCAAAGAAATGTCACCTGGTCACCCTGTCGGTGTGGTGAGATGAGACGCGCCATGAACCCTCCTCTTGTCGGTATGGTTAAATCAGCACCGTTGCCAATGCGCAGCTCAATCCACTCAAACGCCCTGTTTGTTGCGAATGGCTTTGGCGTACAGATCTTCGTAGGCGTGCGCGCTCTTTTCCCACGAGTAATCTTGCTGCATGGCCTTCTGAATCATCTGGTTGAGGTGATGCTTGCGGTCATAGTACGTGCTGACGGCCCAACCGACGGTGTAGAAGATGGCATGCGCAGACGGTTCGATGAACTTGAAACCAGTGCCATCCCCGGTAGCTTCGTCATACTGCTCAACCGTATCATCCAGGCCGCCGGTGGCGCGCACGATGGGCAGCGTGCCATACTTCAGCGAGTAAATTTGGTTCAAGCCGCACGGCTCGAAGAGCGACGGCATGATGAAGAAGTCCGCGCCAGCTTCGATCAGGTGCGCGATGGGGTTGCTGTAGCCGATGTAAACGCCGATGCGACCGGGATTGCGCTCCGCGGCGGAGCGGAAGAAAGCCTCCAGGCCAGGGTCGCCTGAGCCGAGAATGGCGAACTGAACCTGCATCGAGGAGACGGTGCGCTCGATAACCTGCGCCAGCAAATCAAGCCCCTTCTGCGTCGCCAGGCGGCTGACGACGCCCACAATCGGCACATGCGAGTTGACTTCGAGGCCCATCTGACGCTGCAGCTCGGCCTTGCACGCGGCTTTGCCCGACAGATCGTGCGGCCAAAAGCGCGCCGGAATCAGCGGGTCCACGGCCGGGTTCCATTCGGTGTAGTCCACGCCGTTGAGGATGCCGACATAGTTGTCGCCGCGGCCGTTGAGGAACGGCGCCATGCCATACGACAATTCGGGCGAGCGCGTCTCCCGCGCGTAGGTCGGGCTGACCGTGTTCACCACGTCCGCATACTGAATGCCTCCCTTGAGGAAGTTGATGCGGCCATGATCTTCGAACTTAGCGGGTGTGAAATTGCCCCATTGCAGCCCCAGGTAATTATAGCAGCTGGCGTCGTAGTTTCCCTGGTAGGCGACATTGTGGATGGTCAGCACGCTGGCAGCGCCGCCGAGAATCGGGTCGTTCCAGTGCCAAATCTTGAGGAAGCCGGGGGCGAGCGCGGTATGCCAGTCGTGCACATGCACGATGTCGGGTTTGAAATTGAGATCAACGCACAACTGCAAACCGGCCCGCGTCAGGAAACCGAAGCGGTATGGATTGTCCAGGTAATCGTTGTAGGCGGCGTCATGGTACAGCCCAGGGCGATCGAAGTAGCGCGTAAAATCAATGAAATAGGTTGGCACCCCATCGTTACTGGCAGTGTAGACGCTGCACCACTCCTGGGTGTTGCCCATCCACACCCCCATGGGGCTGAGAAATGGGCGCAAACCGAATTTCTTCTCGTCTATGCTGCTGTATTTTGGTATCACCACAATGACTTCGTGCCCCAACGCACGCAAGACCTTGGGTAAGGCGCCGGCCACATCCGCCAGGCCGCCGGTCTTGGCATAAGGAACACATTCCGAGGCGATCATCGCAATTTTCAATTGGGACGGCATGAAGAAGATCCTTTCACACACATGGTTGCGCGCGCTTCTCAAGAGAACGGGAGGGACTTCCGCCATGAGAGTCTATGGTTTTCGTGCGACCGATTGTAGCACGGACAGAAAAGGCGGGCAATTCAACCGGGCGCCGTCTGGAGGCTCCGAGCTGCCAGACGTGTGCGGCCTCTTCGGGTTAAGCGCCGCTGCTGGCGCGCTCACGATTGAGCACAGCCAGGGTCAGGCGCGAAATACACACAAGCTGGTCTTGCTCGTTGGTCATGCGAATGTCCCAAATCTGGGTGGCGCCGCCCAGGTGTATCGGCCGCGCCACGCCGATCACGAAGCCGCTGCGCAGCGAACGAATGTGGTTGGCGTTGATTTCCAGTCCTACCACTATCTTCTGGCGCGGGTCAAGGCACAGGGTGCCGGCCACGCTGCCCAGTGTCTCGGCCAGCGCCACACTGGCGCCGCCGTGTAGGATACCGGCCGGCTGCACGGTGCGCTCGTCCACGGGCATGCGCGCTTTGACGTAGTCATCGCCCACTTCCAGGAATTCAATCCCGATCGCCTGCGACATCGTGCGCGCAGACAGCGCATTCAGCGCGGCCGGTGAGGCCGGCGTAAACCAGATGGACATCGTTATGCTCCTCGGCGGTGAATTTAGAGAATGCCGAACAGGTTCGGCGCCTGTTGAGTTTAAGCGGGTGGGCGCTGCATCTCGAAGACGACGCCCAGGGTCGCGTACTCATCGCCGCCCAGGCGGGCGACCGGGCGCAGTAGGTCGGCATCCACCAGACCGTTCGGGCGCAGCAGCTCCTCGCGCACATGAAAGTGCAGCACCCGGCCCAGCACCATCGTGTAGGTCGTGCCCTCCACCGGAATCAACTGGCTGACCTTGCACTCCAGGGCAACCGGTGCTGCGGCCAGGCGCGGCGGCCCCACCTCCAGTGAAGGCACGGTCGCCAGGTGCGCCAGTTCGAATTCGTTGACCTCGTACGCGTATTCGCCGGAGGTGACATTCATGGCCGGCGCCAGGGCCTCATCCACGATGTGCACCACGAACTCACCCGTTTCCTGGATGTTGCGCAGGGTGTCTTTGGGCCGCCCCTGGCGTTGACCGATCGAGACCATGATGGTGGGCGGGTAGTTGCCGACGCCGCCGAAGAACGAGAAGGGCGCCAGGTTGACGGAACCATCCGCGCCCTGCGATGCCACCCAGGCAATGGGCCGCGGCACGAGCACGCTGATGAGTAGGCGATAGGCGTCGCGGGGGCCGAGGCTGGCAGGGGTGAACGAGAGCGTTGGAAATTCCATGCGTGTCACCGTTCGTTTTCAAATCCAGGGGTAAGCGCGTCAGCCATCAGGCCGCGCAGCGCTTCGACTTCATCCTCGTTGATCGTGTGCCCCATGCCGGCATAGAGCCGTGTGCTGACACGCCCGCCCAGGCCGGTCAGCACGTCGGCGCTGTAAAGCACCCGCGCTTTGGGAATGTGCGGATCCACGTCGCTGCAGCCCAGGAAAACCGGCGCGCCGGCCAGCGTGCCCGCGTCGTCGCGCGACGCGCCGTCCGGGCCGATCAGGCCGCCGCTGAGGCCAGCCACGCCGCCGTAGCGCTGGGCATGGCGCGCGGCAAATTCCAGGGCCAGGCATGCGCCCTGCGAAAAACCCACGAGCAGCGTGCGCGCCGCGGAGATGCCGCGCGTCTCCAGGTAAGCGAGCAAGTCGCGCAACACTGCCAGCCCGGATGTGATGCCCGGCTCATTGCGGGCAATGGGCGAAAGAAAGCTATAGGGATACCAGGAATAGGCGGCGGCCTGCGGCGCAATAAAGGCAAACGCGGGATGCTCTAGCACAGGCGCCAGGGTGAGGATGTCCTGGGCTGTCGCCCCGCGGCCGTGCACCAGGACCATGGCCGCGGTGGCCTGGCTCAACGGCGCGCCGAGGGCGTAGACCGGCTGCCCCTGGTGCGGGCCGGGGACGCGTGCCGTCACAGGAATGGTCAATCGGGCTGCGGTGATGTTCATGGGCGCCTTCTCCATCAGGTTGACGCGGCCGGGGGCCAGGTCGGCGCGGTGACCGGTCGCAGGCTGGCTTCAATTTCTCGCCGCTGCGGTTCCAACCACGGCGGCAGGCGCAGCGTACGTCCCAACTGCGCGGCATCCTCGTCCGCGGTAAAGCCGGGGCCGAGCGTCGCCAGTTCGACGATGTGGCCGTCCGGGTCGTTGGTGTAGATGCTCTTGAAGTAGATGCGATCCATGACGGGCGAAACCCGGA
>CAZEPA010000069.1:0-11893 GCA_964513955.1 uncultured Anaerolineae bacterium
TTGCCCGGCAGCAGTTCCACGCCGTCCCAGCCGATCGTGCCGGCAGGCAGCTTACGCCCCAAGCGGTCTGCCACGCGCTGGGCCACGCGAGCTACGCCCAGGCGCCGCAGAACCCCCAGGCCGCCAATGTCCACGTTACTGACATAAAAATGTCCGTTCAAGCGCGCCAGTTCCAGATCATTGACACGCACAACCCGCACGCCGTTCGTATCAATGATTTGCTTGTCCAGCACATCCCGAATCAAATAGAGGTCATCATCGGTTGGCTTGAGCGGGACAATATCCTGCAGACGTTTGTTGAGTGGAATAGCAGGCGCGAGGAACACCGCGATGTCCTCAAAGGGCACCACAAGGGTCCCGGCGGCGCGCTTGACCACAATCGCGCGAATGACAGGACGCACCATCCCCTGCTGCAGGGTGGCGATGACATCCTGCAAGAGACCGATTCGTTCGCCTTCTACATCGGCCACAGGCCGTCCTTGCAGTTCACTCACATAAGGCATGGGCACCTCCCGCGGCATGACGAATCAATGATGTCTTGCGGCAATCAGTGGAGATGGATAACGCCGACTCTTCCGCGCGCCTGCGGAAGGACCCGGCGCAGGTGCAGGGTCAGGGCAAGGCGAGGAGTGCGAAAGATATGCCGGCGCCATCAATCCGGCTGCTGCCATGATTTTCTCGGCATTGAGCGGGAGCGAGCAACTGCCGAGAATTGCTCTGTTTAGCAGGTTGTGAATCAGAATTCATTGTAATTACCGAAGCGTTCGGAGGTTGACGAAAGAAACGTAGCTCCTTGTAAAACGAGTTTGGCAAACCTTCATTCGTGATAATTGTAACACGATTTAGGATCCACATCAAACAGCACGCCCCGCCGCGACATACAGCCGGCAAGCGAGGCGGCTCAGCATCATCGCGATGACAGCGCCAGACAAGGCCCGGCGCTGTCATCAACCTGTCAAACCCTACTGCGTGACGCCAAACACACCGCCATCGCTGCGGCCCCACACATCCGGGAAGTACATTTCGTAGCCAGTAGCCGGGAGTGTCATGAAGCGCCCTGGCAAACTGGCTCGCATCTGGTAGCGATAGGTGTAGGTGCCGCGTGGTAGATAGGTGGCAAAGAGCGCCACTTTCTCATCACGCAGTTCGCTGTGATTGGGCAGCCAGAAGTACCAGCCATCGCTGCTCTCTTGTGGCTGCAGATCCGGCCCCTGCGCGCTCGGCCGTGTCGTCTTCAGGCTGGTGTCCACCGCTTCTGCGCCGGCCGGGAGCGGACTTTCGATCACGGCGTAGTGCAGGTCACTAGGCACCACCAGCGTCAGCTTCACATTGATCACATCGCCCACCTTCGCGGTGGTGATGATTGGGCAGGTTTCGCCGGCCTTCTGGCCGCAGTTCTCCAGGCTGTACTCGCGACGGATCGAGAGTCCACGGTCGCGCGTTTGAAGTTGCTCTACGGGCAGGAAGTAGCGCAGATACGCCGAGTAATAGAGGCGCCCTTCGCCCGTCTGCGTCCCGGTGGTGTAACGCTCGAAGGCTAAGGCGTTCGCACGGTCGTTGAACATCTCAGTGACCTCTTGGCGCAGCGTCACCGTTTGATCCACCGTCTGTGGGCTGACAGCGCCTTCGGCCACCGATTGACCATTGAACGCGACACGGTAGGAGTAGTTGCCCTTCAATTCACCGCTCGCCATCATCCAATCGGTCAGCGCCAGGATGGACCAGACGGTCTCCTGAGTCGTTTCCCACGCGCCGGTCTTGCGCACCGTCATCAGCCAGCGCACCACATTAGGCCCAACCGGATCGTCAGGCCGCAGCCGGGCAAACGTGGACAGGATGATGGCTGTGCTGCGAATGTCGGTGTTCATCGTCCAGTAGTCCACATTCTTTTCCTGCCAATGGGCGCCCGCCGCGCTCTCGATAGCCGCGCCGCGCAGATCGTCCAGCAGGGTTCCGGCCAGCGTCCGCAGACTGGTTGTGACAGCCACCGTTGGCTCAGGCTGCGTCGTGGCAGTGGGCGCGGGGGTGTCAGTCGGCGCATCGGGATTCTGCGCGGTTGGCGTTGGCTGCGCCGTCGGCACAGTCACGGTGATGGTCGTGGTGAACAGCGGAGAGGGCGTGGGTGCGGCGCTTCCAGTTTGTGTCGCATCCAGCGTACTGAGCGCCAGGGCCAGGTAGGCCTTGCCGTAATTGGCCAGGCGCTCGCGCGCATCGAACAGCGCCACGCTCCGGCCCACCGATCCGCGTCCGCCCTCGGCCAGGACATAGAGCAAGAAGGCTTGCTGATTCGTCTCATAGCCTGCCAAATCCTTCGCAGCTTTGAGTTGCCGTTCCACAAAACGCAAGCCGCGCTCCAGCACCGTGTTATCCACGGCGATGCCAGCCTGGCGCGCCTGCACGAGGCCAAAGACCACGTAGCCGCTCACAAACGGGTTGCTTTCCTCGCCTGACCACCAACCCCAACCGCCGTCTATATTCTGGCGATTGTAGAGACGCTGCAAGCCAACGGCGACCTGTGATGGCAGCGACGCCGTTAACTCGGGTCGGTCAATACCCAACTCCTTGAGCGCGCGGTAGGTGACCACGTTGGGCAAGAAACGGCTCAGAGTCTGCTCGGTGCACTCATACGGGTAGTGCTCCAAGTAGCTCAGCCCGCTCTGCATCCCGGCCGCCAGCGAGGGTTCCAGCGTCAGCAGCAGTTCACCCTGGTCCTTGATGGCGTTAGGCGGCAGCATGACCGTCTCCAGGCGGCCAATGCCCTGGTCTACTTGACCCGAGGTGCCAACCACTTCTGGCGTGGTGTAGCGATAGACTGGCAGCTTGATTTGCACCGCATCGTTCAGTTTGGCGGCCAGGGCCGTGAACTTGATCGCGACCTCGTCGCCCGACTGCACAGTCACAGGCCAACTCACCTTGACCACGCCCTGCGCCGGTACATCCACCGTTTGCTGCGGCGCGGCGCCCAACTCCAGACCCTGCGCGGACAGACTGACATCAGCCTTCTGCGCTTCGTCGGTGTTGTTGGTGACAATGGCGGCAATTTCCGCCTGATCGCCAGCGACGAAGAAGCGCGGCAGCACCGGGCGCACGAGCAGCGGCCGTGAGACCTGCACATCGGCCAGGGCCTCGCCCACGGCCGTGTCAGCCGTAACAGCCTTAGCCACCATGCGCCAGGTCGTCAGGTTGTCCGGCAGGCGCACGCTGACCGTGGCTTTGCCATCGGCGTCCGTCATCACATCCGCGCGCCAGAGCGCGATGTCAGGGAACTCCGAACGCACAAGCATCAGCCCTGCGTCGCCGCCGCCGCCGCCGCCTTTGGTGCCACGCGCCTGCTGCAAGTTCATGCGATCAATGTTCAGCACCAGGGTGGCCGCGGTCATCACACCCAGCCCGCGCTGGCGGTAGAAAGCATCGAGCAAGGGCGGCGCTAAAGGATCAGCCAGGGCCAACACGGCCTTGTCAACCAGGGCCAACGACACATCCGCTTGCACTGGCTTGCTCAGGTAATCCATCGCTTGCAGGGTGAAGCTGACCGTGTCACGCGGGCCGAGATTGGCAGCACTGGGCGTGATGGTCAACTGGATCTGCTGCTGTTCCGTGGAAACGGGAATCAACCTGGAATAGCCTAGTCGGAACTGCGGCAAGTCCTCGGACGCGTCCTGCCCCTGGACCAACATCACTGAAACAAACACGTTGGGAGCGTAGATCGGCTCAATCGGCACTTCGACTGTGGTGCTGTTCGAAGTGAGCTTGAGCAATTGATGCGTGTAGGTACGGCCGCGCTCCACGGTGAGCAGCGCGGTGACCTCGCCCTGGAAAGGCGACGGTACGAGCACACGCGCGACATCGCCCGGTTTGTAACTCTTCTTGTCCAGGATCAATTCCAGCCGGTCGTTATTCTCTCGCCGCCAGCTTACATACTCGTTCGGGCTGCCGCTGACCCACAGGAAAGCCGCGCTGCGAATCGGCCGGCCTTGCGTGTCCACAGCGGCCGCGCGCACCAGGTACTGCCCGCCTTGCGTTGGCTTCCACGATGTCACGGCCTTGCCGTCAGGCCCGGTCGTAACGGTCGTCGTGAAGACCGGCGTCTCTTTGACCTTGCTCGTCCAGAAGAAGCGGCCACTGTCATCGCGCTCCTGCACGCTAAACCATTCGGCCTTGGCCACCGTGATCGTCAATGGTATGCTAGGCGCCGGCTGGCTGTCCGGGTCAACCGTAATCAGGTTGACATCCATGGTCTTGCCGGCCAGGCCGACATAGTCTGCGGGCATCACGCCCACATAGAAATCCGCCAGGTGCACCACCACGCTCGTGGAACCAGAGACTTCCTGGTTGTTCAAGTCCATCAAGTTGACTTCAAACGTGAAGCGTTGGCTCTGCTTTGCCTTCGGGTTCTGGGCCGGCACGCTGATGACGAAGCGCCCCTGCGAGTCGGTCTTGCCCGTCCCTTGGGCGATACGCTCGCCATAAGGGCCGTTGGTTTGTAGACGTTCCCACGTGGTAATGTCGCTAAAGCTGTAGTTGCCTTCGCCCTTGTAATCAAAGGTGGCATCGGTGCTGAAGAGCGTCCAGCGCACGCTGGCATCCTTGACCGCGCCGCCAAAGAAGTAGTTGGCCTGGGCCGTCACCGTAATGGCGTCCCCCTGGCGATACTCTGGCTGCGCGGCATTGACAGTCATCTCGTACTCTGGCTTGCGATACTCCGCTACCTGGAAGGCTGTGCTGCTGGTGAAATCGGGGCTGAGTTGCGCGTTGATGTTGTAGTAGCCCAGCGTCGCCTCGTCAGCCAGCTTCAGTTCGCCGTTGAAGGTGCCCAGCGGGTTGAGATCCAGGGTGCGGCGGAAGACTTCGTTGCCAGTCTGGTCGGTGATGACGATCGGCACCTGTTTGAGATCAGGCAGGCGGTAACGGGCGTCATTGTCCAGGCGGATGATGCCCTTGAAGTAAACCGTTTGCCCCGGGCGATAGATCGGCCGATCCGTGTAGAGGTAGGCGGTGTAGGGCGCCACGTACGTTTCGCCATACAGCCCATCCAGGCCAAAGTTCCAGAGATCTACGCCATCAGTCCAGCGCGTGTTGACCACGCCAAAGTCATCCTGGCCCGGCTGGCCCACAATCGCCAGCAGCGGGCGATAGACATCACGCGTTTCCAGCGTGGCTGAATAAACGCCGTTCGCGTCCGTGACCCCCGATAGTTTGAGGCCCTTTTCATCCAGCAGGCGCACCGGCGCGCCCGCCACGGGCTTTCCGGTCTTCAGATCGGTCACCCAAACCAGGCTGTCGCGCGGCGATGACTTGATGAAGACGTTGTCACGCGAGATGGCGATAATTTGGCCGGGCGGCTCAGGGCTTTGCCCATCGGCCGGTGGTTTGACAGGCGCCTCGGGCGATGACACGACCAGATAGTAAAGGCCAGGCGCGAGAGGCTTGTTATCGTCCAGCACCAGCGGCTCGAACCAAACCTGGGAGCGATTGCGTTCAGCAGGCGGACGCACACGCCACTGGCGCAGCAAATCCTTCTTATCCAGGCGCGGGTTGCGCTGCGTTTCCCAACTGTTCTCACCGGTCAAGCGCAAGAACTGAGCCTCGCTCAGCTGGTACAACGCCAAATCCACGTCAGTGACGTTGCGATGCAAGATGCTGGCAACCGTGCGCGTATAGGCGTTGTACGTGCCAATCGGGCCGGCCACATTCAACTGCACAAATGGGTTGAAATCGCCCGTGGTAAAAGTCATGACAAAGGTGGGGCCAAGCGTGTGGCCGTAGTTGTCGCCCACCGTGCCCTTGAGCGTCACGGTGTAGGTGGTGCGAGCCTCCTGCGGCCAGGTGACGAATAAACGATTGTCGTAGGAATTGAAGTAGGTCACGACCTGGGTGGTCGTCAGGACGGGCGTAATCGTCAACGCGTTGGCAACCGTGGCTTCGCTGATCGCGCCGGTGAAGTAAATTTGCACCGCACCCACGGGGTTAAGGTTCGTGGCGCCATTCAGCGGTTCGGTCTTCAGAATGCCAGGTAGGGCAATCACCCGGTATGGGGCGGTGAACCCCGCCCGCAGGCCGCCAACGCCGCCATAGGCCTTTGCATCAGTCGTGACGGTCAACGTGTAGGCCGCGCCAAAGGTCAACTCGGCCTCTGGTTTGAAGTTCAGTTCGCGTCCGTCCTCGGTCCAGGTGAATTTGCCAGCGGCTGGCCCCTTGTCGCCAACCAGGCTAAAGGCCGTCTCCGTGCTGGCCTGATCCATCGGCTGGCTGAAGGTGACGGAAAAGGTTTGCGTCGGCAGGATTGCATTCGTGCTGGCTTCCGGCGTTGCACTCTGCACGATCGGATTGGTGGTGGTGAAGCTCCAGGCATACGGCTCGGCCAGGACGCCGCCCGTCGTATCGGTCAACGTGCTGGTCACGCTGACCGAGTAAGTTGTGGCGGCCAGCAGCGGCAGGTCTGGCTTGAAGCTGTAAATGCTCGTGTTGATCCAACGTCCGCTGCCCTTGACCGCGGGCGTAAAGGTCAGCGGCTGCGGCAGGTCCTTCTGCTGCTCCGCACTGGTCAGCGGCACGACAGGCCGATTGAAGACTACGGTGATGCCCGTGTCGGTGGCAATGTCCTGTGTGCCGTTGGCCGGGTTGCTGCTCGTCACTTCCAGGTAGCCCACGGTGACGAAGCGAAACTGCAGCGGCTGACTCATGGTCAAGCCAGCGCTGCTCTTGGCGCCGGTCAAGGTAATATCATAACGCGTGGCGCGCGCCAGCGACTTACCTGGCTTCCAGACCAACGTATTACCGGTCACATCAGCGCTGCCCGCAACCTCCGGCGCAATTTGGAAAGCCGCCGTGGTGGCAGCGGGGTCCATGGACTGGTCAAAAACGATGCGCACCGGCGCATCGAGCGGCTGCTCTTCGCCGCGCTCCGGCTGCACGGCCACCACGGTGGGCGGCAGCGGGATTGCGGTTGCTTCTGGCGTGGCGGCGGGGGGCGTAATCTGAAGGGGAATAGGGCTGCCGATTGGCTGCGGCGTCGCCTCGCGCGGCGTGGGCGCGGGTGTTGGGGTCAGCTGGGCACACGCGCTGAGCAGCGGCCCCACGATCAACAAGGCCAGGAAAATGAAATTGACGAGTCGTGATCTTGCCATAGGTGCGAATCTCATGGTTGTGCTCCTACCTTCAGAAACCAGGGTTACTCTAGACATCATCCAACCACCGTGATGGTGATCGGTGCGCTCTCAATCGTTTCGCCGGCGGTTGTGATTCCGACCGCCTGGAATGTGTATTCGCCCGCTTGCAGCTGCCACCAGGCGCTGGCGTAGGCGGCCGGCTGCTGCCACAGGGGTTGACCGTTCACCATCAGGGTCAGCTCACGCAGGGGCAGCTCACTCTGCGCGGCGATTTCGATCTGCTGCGTGCCCGGAGGCGCCGCGCGGCTCAAGCGATAGACGCGCGCCGGGTCCGGACTGGTCAGGGTCAGCGGCGCGCGCGTGCTCGTGGAAAGCACGCCGCTGGGAGGAGAAGCCCCTTGATCGCTGACGTTGGCGGCTGCCGTTGGCGCGGGCGGCTGCGCAATGCCATGCGTGCGCGCCCATTCCTGCATCTCCGGCGGCAGCACCCAAAAGACCTTGTCCACGCGATAAGCGGGAGGCGTGTCAGGCCCAGCTCGCTGCATGGTGCGACCGTCCAGGCTGATGCGTTGGTGCATCGTATCGGTCTGCGTGGGCGCGCATGCCTGACCGGGGCAAGCAATGAAAATCTCGCGGCGCCGATAGGGGCACAGATCAGTGGGCAGCTGGCCCGAATCTGCGCAAATGTCCATTTCTACCATGCCTGGCGGACGCACAAACGGCTGCGCCGGGGTGTTGTGCAACACCGACTCCATAAAATCGTGCCAAATCGGCGCTGCGCCGGTGACGCCGCTGACGCCGATCATGGAGGCATTGTCGGCGTTGCCCACCCAAACGCCCACTACCAATTCTGGAGTATACCCCACGGTCCAATTATCTTTCCAATCGGTGGTGGTGCCAGTTTTGACCGCGGCCGGTCGGTCGCCGGAGAGCCGCAGCAGGCTGTTGCGGCCAAAGGTGCGCACGCGCGCCTCATTGTCGCTCAGAATGTCGGTGATGAGGTAAGCCACCTGCGGGCTGAGCACTTGCGGGCGTGGCCCGGCCTGACCGGTTCCCGGCAGAGTCTGACCGGCGCCGTTCTCGATCTTCAGGATGGCAACGGGCGACACCCGGCGGCCGCCGCTGGCAAATGCGCCGTACGCGGCGGTCAGCTCCAGCAGGCGCACTTCGCCGCCGCCCAGGGTCAAGGCCAGGCCCAGGTCGTCCGCCTGCACGAACGAAGAGATGCCCAGGCGCTGCGCTTGGTCCACTAAGGCCGGCACGCCGATGAACTGCAGCACCTTGACGGCCGGGATGTTGAAAGAATTGCCTAAGGCGTCGCGCAGCAGGACGGGGCCGTGGAAATCGAGATCATAGTTCATCGGCACATACGGCTCGCCTTCGCGCGTGGGAAAGACCGTGCGCACGTCGGCCACCAGCGTGGCGGGATTGAGCGGCGCGCGGCCGACCGCCTGTGCACGCGCCGGATCGAACGCGGCCGCGTACGTCAGCGGCTTGATCGCCGAACCTGGCTGGCGCAGACTCAACGCGGCGTTGACATTGCCCTGGATGCGATCATCGAAGTAGTCGGGGCTGCCGACCATCGCCATGATCTCACCGGTCTGGGGATCGAGCGCCACCAGCGCCGCGTTGTCCACGCGACGGCTGAGCGGCGCCTTGCGATCTTCCTTAAGCTGGCGCAGGCGGCGCTGCACAATGGCCTGCCCTTCCTCTTGCCAGTCCAGGTCCAGGGTCGTGGTGACGCGCAGGCCGCCCTGGCGCAGCGCATCTACGCCGAGCTGCTGTTCAAGCAGGCTGCTGACGAACATCACGAAATGGGGCGCACGGATGGGAAACGTGTTGGTGTTAAACTGCAGCGGCTCCTGCCGCGCTAATTCGGCCTGGTCGGCCGACAGATAGCCCTGTTCCACCATCAGGTTGAGCACCGTAGCCTGCCGCTGGCGCGCGGCGTCGGCGTCCAACAAGGGGTTATAGCGCGCCGGTGATTGTAGCAGGCCGATGAGCAAGGCGCACTGGGCGGTATCCAGTTCGCGCGCCGACGCGCCGAAGTAGGCCTGGCTGGCCGCTTCCAATCCCACGGCAAAATTGCCAAAATAGGCCTGATTCAGATAGAGCGCCAGTAGTTGATCCTTGCTGAAGGCTTGCTCCAGGCGCCACGCCAGCCACGCCTCGCGCAGCTTGCGACGCACAGTGCGTTCGTAGCGCTCCTCCGCGCCCAGGAGCAAGTTGCGCGCCACCTGCTGCGTGATAGTCGAAGCGCCGCTGATCATGTCGCCAGCCTGGGTGTTTTTCCACAGCGCGCGGCCGATGGCGCTGAGGTCCACGCCCGGATGCTGAAAGAAGTGCTTGTCTTCCGTGGCTACGGCAGCTTGCCGACAAGCCAATGGCATATCGGCCAGTGGCACAGAGGCCTGCTTGCTGCCGTCGGGATCAATCACTTCGTACAGCAGGCGGCCATGGCGGTCCAGGATCAGCGTGGACGGCCGCTGTACGCGCTGCGCCACGGCCCCTGGCCCGGGCAGATCGGCCAGAACACCGAGGTAGATCGCCCCGGCGATCAAAAGCGCCGCCAGGACAAGGCCCAGAATCAGTTTAAAGGCGAGTCGCAAACGTCGTGACATCAACAACATCAACAGAAAACTCCCCGGGTTCCAACCCCGCGATGGGGCGAATCATCGTCAAACAGAACGTGCCACGCGTGGGTTTGGTTCCTACGGCTGGCCTCGCCTCGGCTCCCACCTCAGTGTAGATCATTGACGATCATCTAGGCAAAGCAGTTTGTTATGCGCACAGTCGAAGGAGGATCAGAGAATAAGTGGTGGTGTGGCGTGGCGTTCGGTGCGCAGCGTTGCACGCTCGCGGGCAGTTCATGCGGCTTGCGCAGCTCAATCCGGTTGTCACGCTCGTAGTGGTTGCCTATATAAAATTTGGTCATCGCGCGGGAAGTGGTTTCAAACCGCTTCCTGTCCCCATCTAAATGAAAATAGACCAGATCTTAGTTCTGGAGTGCATACATCGCATAGCCCAACACCCACTTGGGGCGCGCGGCTTAGCTACTTTCCCGCAGCGCACCTTCCACATATTGGTGCAGAATGCTGGACGCCAGTATCTGATAGGGAATACCCTGTTCCAGTGCACGTTTCTGCAGTCTGCGCAGATCGCGCGTGGTCAAGCGCACGTTGATTCGCTCTGCCATGTGAAGGGCGGCCGCAGCATACTCCTGGTGACGCTTCAACAGTTCATCCGCATCCGCTGACCGCTCAAGCTCACCAACTTCGAAGGCATTCAGGATTTCGGTCTCGTCCTGATCAAGTTTAACCCCTTGAACTAATCCCATACTGTTTTTTCGCCTTTCTGCTGGGAATGATGGTCTTGAGAAACACTTCGTTTTCAGACTCAACGAACGGAACCAAATAGACATAGTCCTCAATCACAATGGCATATATCCTCTGACCTGGATAGCGCGCCTGATTGGGATGATCGAAGACATCAATGGCATCTCCGGCCTCGAGGTGGAGTACTACATCCTCAAACGAAACACCTCTTACTTGTTTGAGAAACCGGTTTTTTGCCTCATTCCAGTTGAAAATTTTCATCAAACAACGTGGTTCGCGGTTCTGACACGACTTGTGCGAGCTATCGGCATTCTACCACCATCGCGCACCAGCGTCAAAGGAGTTGGCGAGCGGTTGGTCGTAGATTGGCCCGTTTCATTGCCCGCACTGCTCGGTGAAGCGGGCCAGGTCGGCCACGATGCGCGGCGACGGCTCCGTCAGTGCGGCGAAGAGAAAGTCGGAATGTCCAGCGCCGGGATAGATGGTCAGGCTGCTGCGCGCGCCCGCCTTCTGCAGCGCGGCCTGAAAATCCTGGCTGATACCCACCGGCACGGTCTCGTCCTTGTCGCCGTGAATCAACAGGATGGGCGGCAAGTTTGGCCGCACGTAGCTGATGGGCGACGTGGCGGCGAAGTTCGCGCGGCCCCCCATCACCGTGGTCATCACCGGCGCTTCTCGGCCATTGGCTTGCTCGAAGGCAAATTGCGCGTTGATGTCATAAACGCCGCTCATGCCAACCAGGCCGCACAGGTCATCGCTGCGATGTCCAAATTCGGCCAGGTACGACGGGTCGAGCGTCGCCAGGGTGATCAAATGCGCGCCGGCCGAATGGCCGGCCACCACCACGCGCTGCGGATCGCCGCCGTAGGACGCAATATGGTCCAACGTCCACGCGATGACCGCCGCCACCTCACGCGTCATCAGGCGATAGTCGCCGTGCGGATAGAGCGTGTAATCGGGAATCACAACGACCAGATTCTCGGGCAGCATCTTCTGCGCGACGGAGGCAAAGAGGGTCTTGTCGAAGTCCTTCCAGCCGCCGCCGTGAACAAAGATCAGCACCGGATGCTTGTCGCCGCTCGCCGGCGAGTAAACATCGAGGCGCGGCGTCATGCTAGGATTGAAGACCACGTCACGCGTCGCGTGAGGGTAGGTCTGGCGAAACTGCTGGCCGATGCGCGTGGCGTTCAAGATCTTGAGCGTGTAGAGGGCCTGCTCACCGTAGACCAGAGCGGCCATCACAGCAAGCAAGATAATCCCCAGGATGATCTGGCGCCGCCTGTTGAACATGAAGGTCACCTCAACAAAAATTGATTCGCTGAATTCTAGCCGATTCGCAGCGCATTCGCAAAACGATACCCACCTCCAAGCTCCACGGAGGTGCATGTCAATTTCGGGGCGTAGCCCACGCAGGTTATACTGAGTTGTCAAATTGGTTATTCTGAGTTG
>CAZEPA010000070.1:0-5525 GCA_964513955.1 uncultured Anaerolineae bacterium
CTTCTTGCTGGCCTGGTTGGCGGTGGCCCCGGTGCTGGGCGCGTATCGGTCCGCCCTGTTGACGCAACCGCTGCCCATGGCCGCACAGTCGCTGATTGCCTGGATTGCGGCCTGTGTGCTGGGCCTCTTCATCCGCTCGGCGTGGCTGCAGCGGGAGATCATCCTCACCTTTGCCCTGGTCACGTTCGGCGTCGTGGCGGTTCTACTCGTCGGGTGGCGCACGCTGTTTGCCTGGTGGAACCGGTCGCGTCTCGTGTAACGTCAACAGAGGCATCGCGCCTACCGTGATGCCTCGTCATCTGAATCGAAATCTTGCATCCGGGTGCGACGCATGACTTGTGCGTCGCACTTATTCTTGTTTGAGGTCAGTTTAATTTACATCATGACTGCTTTTTTGGCTCGCGGACTCACGGTGTTGTACACGATCGCCGTGGTATGGCTGTCGCTCTACAGCCTGCAGGCGCTTGTCTTCAGCCTGGTTTTTTGGCGCCGTGCGCAGGCCCAACCGGCCCCCGCCGCCCCGGCCGCGTGGCCGGTGGTGACGGTGCAGCTCCCGATTTTCAATGAACTGCACGTCGGCCGCCGGCTGCTGACGGCCGTCGCCGCGCTGGACTATCCACGGCAGGCGCTGCATATCCAGGTGCTCGACGACTCGACCGACGAAACAACGGCCCTGCTGCAGGCTGAGGTGCGGCGCTTGCAGGCCTGTGGGTTCCAGGTGACGTATCTGCACCGCGACAACCGTCGCGGCTACAAGGCCGGCGCGCTGGCGGTCGGCCTGGCGCAGACCGAGGCTGATTTTGTCGCCATCTTCGACGCGGATTTTGTGCCGCTGCCCGATTTTCTCAAACGGTCTCTACCGCATTTGCTGGCTGATCCCAACGCTGGCTTTGTGCAGACGCGCTGGGCGCATCTCAACGCCACCTATTCGGGCCTCACGGGCGCGCAGGCGTTGGCGTTGGACGGTCACTTCGTCATTGAGCAAACCGCGCGGCAGCAGCTCGGCGCGTTCATCAGCTTCAACGGCACGGCCGGCATCTGGCGGCGCGCCTGCATCGAGGCCGCGGGCGGTTGGCAGGCCGATACCCTGTGCGAAGACCTGGATCTGAGCTACCGCGCTCAACTGCTCGGCTGGCGCGGCATCTATCGGCCTGAGATTGGCGTGCCCGCGGAACTGCCTCCGCAGCTGCTGGCTTTCAAGCGCCAACAGTTTCGCTGGGCCAAAGGCTCCGTGCAGACCCTGCGCAAGTTGTGGAAGCGGGTCGCACAAGGTTCGAAAACAGCCGCGCCGGACGGGCAGCCGACACGGTCGCCCTTAATGACACGGATCTTAGGCCTGCTCCACTTGAGCGGCTACCTGGTGCATCCACTGCTGCTGCTGGTGCTGCTCTTGTCTCTGCCGATACTGTGGTTAGGCCCGGCGACGCAGGGATGGGTGGGGCTGTTTGGATTGGCCAGCCTGGGGCCGCCGCTGCTCTTCGCCCTCGCGCAGCGCCATCTCTACGCGGATCAGCCGGGCGGGTGGTTACGCCGCTTCGCTCATCTCCCCAGCCTCATGCTGTTGGGCATCGGCCTGACGCTCAATGGCACACAGGCGGTCATCGAAGGACTGATCGGCCATGGGGGCGCGTTCCGCCGCACGCCCAAGTTTCATGTCAAGCAGCAGGCCGATGGATGGGCAAACAGCCCGTACGCGCTGGGGCTCGACTGGACGACCGCCGGCGAGATCGTGTTAGCCCTGTACGCGCTGGCAGCGGTGGTTGTGGCCGTTTGGCGTCACAGCGTGGGCGCCGCGCCCTTCCTGGCGTTGTACGCGTTGGCATTCGGCAGCACCGCGGCCGTGGAACTGTGGCAAGCCGGCCGCGTCCACATGCGACCCCGACAGCCACTTTTCCCACCTCGCCTCGCGCGCTGAACGCGCCGGGCGCGTCCAACGCGCCGGAGGCGCGGAGTAATTGTGATGGAGGTTTGTGATGATCGAAGTCAAAATCCCTGGTCGCGAGCCGTGGCAGTTGGCGCATTTGGTGCTCGACATCAACGGCACCCTGGCCTGTGATGGCGTCTTGCTGTCAGGCATCGCCAAACGTATCGCCGCGCTGAAATCCCAATTAACGGTTCATCTCCTGACCGCGGACACCCACGGCAGTGCGCAGCAGGCGGCGCAGAGGCTGGACGTGGAACTGCATGTGCTTGCCGCCGGACCAGGCGGCCAGCAGAAGGCAGACTTTGTGCAGGCGTTGGGGGCCTTCCAGGTCGTGGCTATGGGGAACGGCGCCAATGACGCCGCCATGCTGCGCGCCGCGCGCCTGGGCATTGCCGTGCTGGGCGATGAGGGCCTGGCGCCGGACGCATTGGCTGCCGCGACGATCATCGTGCGTCATGCGCACGACGGGCTTGACTTACTGCGCTTTCCCCTGCGTCTCAGCGCCAGCCTGCGTCCGTAACGCGCCTGGTGGTGCGGCCCATCTAGCGCCGGACGATAGGCAAAAAAGAAACAGACGCGGGCGGTGTGATGTAGCGCAGCAGGGCGCCGTTGTCGCCAACGGCCCAACCATCGTTGGACGAGACCATGTCCAGCGCCGCAACGGTCCAACTGGGCGGGCCGAGCGCCTCGCTCCAGCCGCTGCCGTTCCAGTGGAAGAAATGGTTGGCGCTGCCCCAGTTGCCAACCATCCAACCATCGCTGGCCGATATCATGCGCACACCAACCAGCTCGAGATTGCCAGGATTAGCCACCTGGGTCCAACGGTGCGCGTCCCAATGGGCGACGGTGAAACGGCGTCCAACGCTCCAGCCGTCCGACGCGGACAGCATGTCCAGGTCAAGCAGGTCTTCGGCCGCGGGCGAAAGCAGCTCACGCCAGGCGCTGCCATCCCATTGTAAGGCCGTGCTCTGCGCGCCGACGGCCCAGCCCGCGGTGGGCGTAAGCATGTCAATCGCATACAAATGGCGGTTGTTGGGGCCGGCCACCACGGCCCAGGCCTGCCCGTCCCAATGCAGGATAGTTCCCTCTTGACCCACCGCCCACCCGTCGTTGGCGGACAGCATGGCGACGGCGTTCAGTTGTTTTGCAGTCGGCGTGGGGATCTGCGCCCAGGCGGTTCCATTCCAATGCACAGCCGTGCCCGCGTCGCCCACCGCCCAGGCGTCGTTGGTCGCCAGCATATGGACGCCGCGCAGGGCGATGGTGGCTGGCCCGGCGACGCGCGCCCAGGCCATCCCATTCCAGTGCAGGATGGCGCCGGCATCGCCCACGGCCCAGCCGTCGCTGGCCGTCAGCATATCCACCGCGCGCAGATTATCCACGGTCGCCTCGCCGGCCGGCGCAGTCCACGCGCGGCCATTCCACTGCAGGCGCGTGCCGCCGCTGCCTACCGCCCAACCGCTGCTCTCCGGCAGAACGTCAATCCCAAGCAGTCCTCCTGTGGTTGGGCTGGGTGCGACCTGCCAGGCCGCGCCGTCCCAATGGAGCAGCACGCCGCCGCTGCCCGCGGCCCAGCCGTCAGCCGTGCTGAGCATGGCGATCGAGGTCAAATCTGCGTTCGTCGGACTGCTCGTCTGCGTCCACAGCACGCCGTTCCAGCGCAAGATCGCGCCTTCCGCGCCCACGGCCCAACCGTCGGTCGGCGAGAGCATATCCACCGCCTTGAGTGAAGCAGCCAGAGGACTGGAAACCGCCGTCCACTGGTTGCCGTCCCAGCGCAGGATGGCGCCCTGGTTGCCAACCGCCCAGCCGTTCGTGGATGAGAGCATATCCACAGCCGCCAGCTTCTGATTGACGCCGGCCACCGTGCTGTCGGTCCACGATACGCCATCCCAGTGCACCACCACCGCCCAGTAGCGCTGCCAAAACACATAACCAACGGCCCACACGTCGTCGTTTGCGATCATGCTGACCGAAGCCAGGCGCAGCGTGTTCGCGGTACGCTGCTGCGTCCAGGTTTGCCCGTCCCAGTGCAGCATATCGCCCTGGTCGCCCACGGCCCAGGCGTCGGTGGGCGAAAGCATGTCCACAGCAGCCAGGCTGTTATTGGCTGGGTTCGACACGTCGCTCCAGGCAATGCCGTTCCAATGGAGGATCGTGCCGTGGCCCGTCATGCCGCCGACCGCCCAACCGTCATTGGCCGACAGCAGGGTGACAGCGGCCAGGTGGTGGCGGCACGGATTGGCCTGGCTCGGAGGCCAGCATTGCCAGGCGCCAGCACTGGCCGGCGGCAGGTCGGTCTGGGGTAGAATCGTAGAGAACAAAATCGCAAGCAAGGTGTTCAGGGCCATGGCCCGCAAGAGTCTACTGGTCATGCAAAGCTCGATGTGCAAAAGATGTGGGTCGCCGCAAGACGACGCGCCTGGGTCATGGTAACGCCTTCAGCGCCCGGCGTCAAGAAAACCTTGCGCCACGACGGCCTTGTGCCAACTTTTCGTGACTTCGCGTCTTCGTGTACTTCGTGGCGCGAACTTGTGAGGTGACACGGCGCGTGCTATACTGACGTATTACATAAGAAGGAACCTCCTCAATGCAGCGAACCTTGTTTGAAAACCGTCTTCTGATGGGCGTACTGAGCCGGCCGGCCGCCTTTGTGATGCGCCGGGCCGGCTGGCGGATCGAAGGGCAGCCGCCCGCGCTGCCCAAGTATGTGATCGTCGGGGCGCCCCACACTTCCAATTGGGATTTCTTGGTCATGCTTGGCGCCGTCTTTACGGTCGGGATCGAGATGTTCTGGCTCGGCAAGCACACCCTGTTCAAGCCGCCCCTTGGCGGGCTGTTTCGCTGGTTGGGCGGCATCCCGGTGGACCGTAGACAGGCTAATGGGCTGGTGGATCAGTTGGTGGATGTTTTTCATGCCCACGAAAAGCTGGTTTTGGTGGTTCCGCCCGAAGGCTCACGCAAAAAGTTAAAGACGTGGAAGAGCGGGTTTTACCACATCGCGAGAGGCGCGCAGGTGCCGCTGGCCTTGGTGGTCATGGATTATGGGCGCAAGGTTGTTGGCTTTGGACCCGTGTTGACGCCCACCGGCGACGTGGAAGCCGATATGACTTCCATTCGCTCATTCTTTGCCTCGGCCGTCGGCAAGTATCCCCATGAAGCCGCGCAGATTGCGCTCAAGTAGGAACCTTTTCCAGCAAACGCCTGTGGGAAACCAGCCAGCGTGGATTTCTGCAGGCGCCTGTCCATCCCTGGATTGAAGCACCCGGAGATCAACGAGCATGAGCGCTGCATCGCCCTTCATCAAACCCCAGTATGGCGGCCGCTGCTTTGCAGACCTGCCATCCACCTTGCACCGCCTGCTGACCGGCGATGGTCAGGCGACCCTGGCGCCCGACCTGCTCGATGGGCTGGCGGCTCGCTACGATACCATCATCTTTTTGTTCGTGGATAGCTTTGGTTGGCGCTTTTTCGAAAAGACAGCTTCCGACTATCCAGCTCTGCAGCGCTTCGTGCAGCACGGACACGTCGCCAAAATCACCTCACAGTTTCCATCCACGACCGCCGCGCTAGTCTCCTCGATACACAGCGGTCTCACCGT
>CAZEPA010000070.1:5535-11832 GCA_964513955.1 uncultured Anaerolineae bacterium
GCCGATCCTGACCTGGTCCGTCGGCTGCTATCTTGTGACCACCATCCACAGCGGTCTCCCCGTCGCGCTCACCGGGGTCTACGAATGGTTCTACTACGAACCACTGCTGGACACGATCATCGCGCCCCTGCTCTTTTCCTTTGCTGGCGACGAAGCGCCGAATACGCTGCAGAAAACAGGGATCACTGCGGCCCAGTTATTTCCGACGCGCACTGTCTATCAGGCCCTGGCCGCGGCTGGAATCAAGTCGCTGGCGTTTCAGCACGTCTCGATCACGCCGTCAACCTACTCAAATCAGATGCTGGCTGGCGCTTCAGTGCAGCCATTCAAGACGATCACGCAGGGAATGGTCAACCTGACGCAGGCGCTGGCCGACCGTCAAGGGCCAACCTACATTTTCCTCTATTATGATGAGATTGATGCGATCTGTCATCGGCATGGCCCCACGGCGGCGCAGACTGAGGCCGAAATTGACACCTTCTTGTCTGTCCTCGAGCGCCAGTTCTTTCGCCGTGTGCGCGGGCGTGCGGGGCGCACCCTGCTCATGCTCACTGCCGATCACGGTCAGGTGGATGTCAACCCCAACAAGACGATCTACCTCAACCAGCGTCGGGAATTTGCCGGCCTTGAGCGGTTTCTCAAGCACAATCGCCAAAATTGGCCTGTGGCGCCGGCTGGGTCTGCGCGCGACCTTTTCCTGGCGATCCACGATGACCGGCTGGATGAGGCGCACGCGTTTCTGGCGGCGCGCCTGGCTGGCCGCGCCGAGGTTCACAAAACCGCCGATCTGATCGCGGCAGGCTACTTTGGCCCACTGCCCCCTTCACCCGTCTTTCTGGCGCGTGTGGGCAACCTGGTCATTCTGCCGTTCGCGGGCGAAGCGGTTTTCTGGTACGAAAAAGACCGCTTTGAGCAGAAATTTTGGGGCCATCACGGCGGCCTGACGCCGGAAGAGATGGAAATTCCGCTGCTGATGTGTGAGTTGTAAGGAGTCTTCGCGTGGGCTACCTGGTCTTGGAAGGGGGCGCTGAGTTTGGCGGACGTATGGCTGAGCCGGACCGCCGCGCGCTGGCGTTAGCGGGGGGGCCAGAGGCGCCCATCGTCATCATCCCCACGGCCGCGGCGCCGGATCACAACCACGAACGCGCCGGGCAAAACGGGCGGCGCTGGTTTACCAGCCTGGGCGCCCGTCAGGTGCACGTCGCCCCGCTGCTTGACCGCACCTCGGCCAATGAGCCTGGCGTGGCGGCGATGCTGGGCGACGCGCGGTTGATTTATCTCCTGGGCGGCTTCACACACTACCTGGGGCAAACCCTGCAAGGCAGCCTGGCCTGGCAGGCCGCACGCAAAGCCCATGCCGCAGGCGCGGTCATTGCCGGCAGCAGCGCAGGCGCGATGGTCATGTGCCAGTTCTACTACGATCCTCAGCGCAACTCGATAGAGCAAGGCCTCGCCCTGGTGGCCAACGCGTGCGTGCTGCCTCATCACGACACCTTTGGCCAGCGTTGGGCGCCGCGCCTGACCAATCTGCTCCCGCAGGCCGTGCTGATCGGCCTAGATGAACGGACGGGTCTGATCAACGACGGGCCTAATGGCGCGTGGACCGTCTACGGCCAGGGCAGCGTAACGTTGTACCGTCATGGGCAAGCGCAGCGCGTGGCATCGGGGACAACCGTGAGTCTCGACGAAAAGCCACGGTAAAAAGGAGTCAATCAAGACAACAATGGAAACAACGATCGGATCTGAGCGAATTACGACAGAGGTGCGCGGGCATATTTTCCTGATCGGACTCAACCGGCCGGACAAACTCAACGCCTTCGATGCGCAGATGCTGCGCGAGCTGGCGGCTGCGTACACGGCGTATGAACAGAACCATGACCTGTGGTGTGGAGTGCTCTTTGCGCACGGCCGCGCGTTCACCGCCGGTCTGGACCTGGCAGGCATGATGCCTCTCCTGGCGCGAGGTGAAAGCATCGCGCCGGCGGGCAGTATTGATCCCTGGGGCGTCATGGGGCCGGCCGTCAGCAAACCGATGGTGTGCGCCGTGCATGGACGCTGCCTGACGGCCGGCATCGAATTGATGTTGGCCTGCGATATTCGCGTGGCGGCCCGCGATGCGGTTTTTGCGCAAATTGAAATCAAGCGCGGCATCCTACCCTTTGGCGGCGCGACGATTCGCATGCCCCAGGTGGCCGGCTGGGGCAACGCCATGCGTTACCTGCTGACCGGCGACGAGTTCAGCGCCGAGGAAGCCTATCGCCTGGGATTGGTGCAAGAAGTGGTTGAACCAGGCCAAGAACTGGCGCGCGCGGTGGCCCTCGCCGAGACGGTCGCGCAGCAGGCGCCCCTGGGGGTGCAAGGTACGCTGGCATCGGCGCGACAGGCGTTCGCTGAAGGCCCGGCGGCCGCGGCCGCCAGTCTGATGCCCACCTTGCAGACGCTAATTAAAACCGAGGACGCCCAAGAAGGCGTGCTTTCGTTCCTGCAGCGGCGCCAGGCGCACTTCAACGGCCGCTAGATCCTGTATCAAGGTTGGCCGCCCATTTGCCGTTTGGCGACATTTTGGGTTACAATATGAACCCCATGTGCCTCTTGTTCTCAATGCACCGTTTCGATTCAACCAAGGAGGATTTGATGAAGCAATTACGTGTTCTCACCGTCGTTGCGGTACTGGTCCTGTTGGCCGCGTTACTCGGCTCTGCCGCCCTGGCCAATCCTAGCACCGCATCTAAGACTGAAGGCCCTGCAGACACCTTCAGCCTCACCCTACTTCACACCGATGACACCCACGCCCGCGTGGATGGGCAAGACGGGATTGGCGGCTCGGCGCGTTTGGCCACCACGATCAACCAGTTCCGCGCCACCAACAACAATGTAATGTTGGTAGATGCGGGCGACCAGTTCCAGGGCACCTTGTTCTATCGTTTGTTCAAGGCCGACATCATCACCCAAACCATGAATCTGCTTGGTTACGATGCGATGACCATCGGCAATCACGAGTTCGACGATGGCCCCGGTGAGTTGGCTCGCCTGATCACCGGCGTTAACTTCCCCGTGGTCAGCGCCAACATTGACGCCAGTGCAGAGCCGCTCCTTGCCGGACTCATTGCACCCTCCGCGGTCGTCACGATCAATGGCGAGCAAATCGGTGTGGTGGGTGTGACCACGCAGGAAACGCCTATCCTCTCTAGCCCCGGCCCCAACGTCCACTTTACGGACGAAGTAGCGGCGGTGCAGGCGGCCGTGGATCAATTCACGGCTCAGGGCATTAACAAGGTAGTGGCGCTAACCCACATCGGCTATGTGGAAGACATCGCGCTGGCGCAGGCCGTGCACGGTGTGGACATTATCGTCGGCGGTCACAGTCACACCTTCATCTACACTCCAGACACGGCGCCCGTCAATGGCGACATACCGGCTGGCCCGTATCCCACGGTAGCCACTGGCACCGACGGCAACCCCGTGCTGGTGGTGCATGCTTTCCAGTGGAGTCGCTACCTCGGTCATCTCGATGTGACCTTCGACAGCAACGGCGTGCCCACCACCTGGTCGGGCGATCCCATTTTCATGGGCGCCAGCGTCGCCAAAGACCCGACCGTCCAGGCCCTGGTAGACTCCTACCGCGCCGAGGTGGACCGGCTGCGCAACACCTTCATTGGCGAGACGACTGTGCCGCTGCCGATTATTGTCGGCGGCCAGCAGATCTGCCGCGCGGGTGAGTGTCTGATGGGCAACCTGGTGGCGGACGCCATGCTTCGGCGCGTCAACCTGGTTGATCCGAACGTGCACTATGATTTTGCCATCACCAATGGCGGCGGCCTGCGTGCACCGATTGACGTCGGGCCGATCAGCATTGGCGAAGTCTTTGAAGTGCTGCCCTTTGGCAACACCATTGCCACCTTCGGCTTGCGCGGCGCCGATGTGATTACCGCCCTGGAAAACGGCGTCAGCCGTGTGGGCCTAGGCAGCAACGGCCGCTTCCCGCAGGTCAGCGGCCTGCGCTTCAAGTTCAATGTGAAGTTCCCAGTTGGCTCACGCGTGAGCGACGTCGAAGTCTTCAACGGCACGAACTACGAGCCAATTGAAATGGATCGCGTCTATAAGGTTGCGAGCAACAACTTCATGCGTCTCGGCGGCGACGGCTATACGGTCTTCCTGACCAACGCGATCAACCCGTACGACTTCGGGCCTGGGCTGGAAGATGCCGTGATGGATTATGTCACCGTGATGTCGCCCATCACGCCCATGATCGAAGGACGCATTACGCAGGTCACAGTGACCGATGCGATCTCGGTCAGTCCCTCCACGGCGATGGCAGGCGAGACAGCGACCGTCAGCGTCAGCGCGGCCAACACCGGCGGCGTGAATGGCATCATGCATATCGTTCCCTTCGATGCGAACCAGGTGGAGTACGTGGAAGGCAGCGCCACGAACGGCGCCTTCCCGGTGCGCGTACCACTGAATGTGGCGATGAACCTGCTGCAGAATGGCGGCGCCGCGGCCCTGAAGGCGGCTGCGCCCACGACCAGCGGCGCCGTGGCGGTGGCCTGGGTTGGCAATCAGGCGGCCGGTGAGACCGCGGCGTTTGACTTCCAGCTCAAGGTGCTGCCCGCGGCCGCCGGCGCCGGCGTCAACCTGACCGTGAAGTCCTACCTGATGAACACCGAACAGGCTTCGGCTTCCACCACGCTCAGCGTGCCGGCCCTGAACGACTACGAAATGACCTTCCAGAACGGCGCCAATGGCTACAGCGGCACCGACGACACCTTCCTCAATGCCTGGATGCCGATGATGGCCCACGGCATGGAGAGCAACTTCTACATCCGCCAGCCGGGCGTCAAGACGGCGCTGGTCAAATTCGACCTGTCGAGCGTCACCTCGATGGCGCAGGTCAGCCAGGCCCAGATTGGCTTTTACGTCACCTACGGCAGCGGCAATCCCGTCACGATGGAAGCCTACGAGGTTACCAAGCCGTGGGCCGAGGACAGCGCCAGTTGGATGGATGCTGCCGCGGGAACGCCGTGGGAAATGCCGGGCGCCATGGGCCCCAGCGATCATGCGGCGCGGTTTAGCGATCGCGTCTCCTTTGGCGGCGGTGGGCGTTGGGTTTGGTTCGACGTGACCAGCCTGGCCCAGAAGTGGGTCATGGATCCGGGCACCAACAACGGCATCGTGGTCATGGGCACCGGCGCGACCAACTCCGAGCTGGAGTTCACAGCGTCCGAGTATGTGGTATCGTTCGCGCGACCGCAGCTCAAGCTGGTTTACCAGGCGCCTTGACGCTAGACACTGGCCGGGTGTGGGTACACGTCCGGCCAGCGTGAGCTTGACGCCGACGTCATAACGGAAGCGCCAAGCAAGACACCGGGCTTTCGATTCTCATCAGGATCGGAAGTCCGGTGTTTTTGTTGCCCTGGGGCGATTGACAGCATGCTGTTCCCGCCCTACCATGCGGGCGCATTTCACCGTCGGAGAAACCATTGATGACTCCAATGATTCACCTGCGCGTGCAGATCGCAGCGCCGGCATGACCTTCCTTCATCCTATCCCCTCAAACCAGGCATCCACCGCCGCACGCGTTTCCGGGCTAAAAGCCGCGAATTCCTCGTCAGTGATGAGGTTATGTTGACGCCACAAGACCAGGTGGCTCAGGGCATACGAGCGACTCCATCGGTTGAAGCTGTCGGCCACTAGTTGATCCTGTTCCTGGATATGGCGGTACAACGCCAGGTAGGTGGAGTGGCAGCTTCCCTCCTCGGCTGCGGCGATCAGGCTCTGCGCCTCATCCAGGATGCGCCGGCACAGCCGTTCTAGCGCCAACCCCTTGAGGCGGGACAGGTGTTTCCAATCTCGTTCGGGAAACAACATGGTAGCCTCCCCGTAGACTCCTCATTCGAAAACAGATCAAGGGCCAAGCCGCCGCTCGATCTGCACCATTTCTTCCGTCACCTGATCCCGCTCTGTGACGAGCTCCTGCCGACGCTCCTCAAGCACCAATCTGTGCTCACCATCCAGCGTTCGCCCCAGGTCCTTGTCCAGCGCCGCGATGCGCTTGGACAGCGTCTCGTAGCGGCCCTGCAGTTCGACCAACTGCTGCTGCAGATGGCGTTGGGCGGACGGGCCGCTGATGGCAGGCGGCGTGGCTGGCGAATCGCCTAACACGTTCGTCACCTGCGCCTGGTCGCCGATCACCACGCCTTGCGCGCGGCCAATGTGGATGTTGTACTTCCCCTGCTGCACCACGTTGTCGCCGCCGCCTGTGACGATGCTGCCCTCGCCGCCAGCCTGGCTGCCAGC
>CAZEPA010000071.1:0-11756 GCA_964513955.1 uncultured Anaerolineae bacterium
GGTCATGTCAATCCTGTGCAAGCCAGCGCGGGGTGAGCAGGCGCTTGAGCGCAAGAAACGACAACGAAAGATCTATGCCCCAACTCATCATTCGCCTCTTGGGCGCATCGGACATCGCGCGGAACGGCGCGCCCGTCGCCATGGATACGCGCAAGGCCACCGCCCTGCTGGCCTACCTGGCGGTCAGCGGCCGCAGCCACGCACGCGAAGTGCTGGCCGGTCTGCTGTGGCCCGAATACGACGATGAACATGCACGGGCGGCGCTGCGGCGCACGCTCTCCACGCTGCGCAGCGCCCTGGGCGAAGAACACCTGGCGATTGATCGGGAGACGGTCGCGTTGATTCCCAGCGCCAACCTTTGGGTAGACGTGACCGAGTTCCGCGCGCGCCTGGCCGCCTGCCGGACGCACGGCCATCCCGCGGCCGACGCCTGTCCCGCGTGCCTGACGCCCCTGGCCGAAGCCGCGGCGCTCTACCGCGACGACTTTCTGACCGGCTTCAGCCTGCGCGATAGCGCGGAGTTCGACGATTGGCAGTTCATGCAGGTTGAAACACTGCGCGGCGAGCTGGCCGAGGCGCTGGAGAAGCTGGCGCGCATCCACAACGCCGCGGGCGATTTTGCCGCCGCGCTGGCATCAGCCCGACGCTGGCTGGCGTTGGATCCCCTGCGCGAGGAGGCGCACCGCCAGGTGATGCGGCTGCAGGCTTGGGCCGGCCAGCGCAATGCCGCTCTCCATCAGTACCGCGAGTGCGTACGCATCCTGGAGCAGGAGCTCGGCGTCGCGCCGCTGACCGAGACCACCGAACTGTACGAGGCCATCAAGGGCAACCGCCTGCCGCGCCCGGCGGATTCTACTGATTCTCAGACACCCATAAAACCGCTGCCGGCGCCCAGCGCAGACCCGACAGGCTCCTCGGCGCCTCCCCAACTGCTCCCGTGGGTGGGCCGCACCGCAGAATTGGCGGCGTTGGTGCGCGCGTATGAACGCCGCGCCGCCGGCGGCGCCTTCGTCACCGTCGAGGGAGAGGCGGGCATCGGCAAGACGCGGCTGGCGGAGGAGTTTCTGGCCCGCGTCCGCGGCCAGGGCGCAATGACCATCACCGTGCGCTGTTACGAAGGCGAAACCAACGTGGCCTACGGCCCCGTGGCCGATGGTCTGCGCGGCGCCGTGGCCCAGTCCGCCTGCGCCGATCGGCTGAACGCGCTGCCTGCCCACTGGCTGGCGGAAGCCGCCCGCCTCCTGCCCGAGCTAAACGAGCTTCGCCCGAGCCTGCCGCCCGCGCTGCCGCTGGACGCGCCCGGCGGGCAGAGCCACTTCTTCGAAGGGCTGCGCCAGGTGTTGAGCAGTATTTGCCAGGGTTCATCTCCGAATGTGCTGTTTTTCGATGACATGCACTGGGCTGATGCCGCCTCGCTAGACCTGCTGGCCTACCTGGTTCGTCGGTTGGCCGGACAGCCCCTCTTCATCCTGGCGACCTGGCGCAGCGACGACGGGCCGACTGCCTCACGCCTGCGTAGCCTGGTCGCGGACGCGCAGCGCGCGGGCGTGGGCACAGCGCTCTTCCTCAATCGCCTTGCGCCAGCCGACGTGCTCAACATGGTGCGCAGCCTGTCCGCAGCAGGCGCTGATCTGCCGGACGGCATGAGCGGTCGGTTGTACCGCGAAACGGAGGGGCTGCCGCTGTTCTTGGCCGCTTACGTCGAAGCTTTGGCGCACGAGCGGGAGGGGGGCGAAGAAGCGGAGTGGCTCCTGCCTCGCGGCGTGGCCGATCTGCTACGGGCGCGGCTGAGCGCCGTAGGAGACGCCGCGCAGCAGGCGCTGCAGGCCGCCGCGGTCATCGGCCGTTCCTTCGACCTGGAAGCGCTGCAGGCGACGAGCGGCCGCAGCGACGAAGAAGTAGTGTCTGCGTTGGAGGCGTTGACGAAGCGGGCGATTGTGCGCGAGATGGGCGAGGACGCCGGCGCAGCCCCGCGGTACGACTTCACCCATGAAAAGCTGCGCGGTCTGGTCTACGACGAGACGAGTCTGGCCCGCCGCCGTCTGCTGCACGGCCGCGCGGCCAGGTTTCTGTCTGAACGGGCGCGCTTGCACCGTAATTTGGAGGCGCAGGCCGCCGCGATTGGCCGGCATTTCCGGCTGGCCGGGCAGGACGCCGAGGCCGCGGCCTGCTTTGCGATGGCTGGCGACCATGCTCACGGTCTGTATGCTCACGCTGAGGCGCTGGCTCACTATCAGGCTGCATTAGCCCTGGGACACCCCGAGCCGCGCCGCCTGCACGAGGCGAGCGGCGACATGCACGTCCTCTTGGGCGCCTACACCGCGGCATTGGCGAGTTACGAAGCGGCCGCGGCGCTGTGCGCTCCGGCCGCCGCGGCCCTGCCGGTGATTGAACACAAACTGGGAAACGTCCATGCCCGCCGCGGAGAGTGGCCGTCGGCCGAGGCGCATTTTGCGGCTGCGTTGGACCTGGCAGCCGGGCCGGCGGGCCGCGTTTTGGCCGACTGGAGCCTGGCCGCCCACGCGCAGGGGCAGACTGAACGCGCCTTCGCGTTGGCCTCTGACGCATTGGCCGCGACCGAAGCCGCCGGCGATCGCCGCGGCGCGGCCCAAGCCCACAACATCCTGGGAATCCTCGCGCGTAGCCGCGGCGACGCGGCTGGCGCTGTGGCACACCTCGAACGCAGCCTGGCCATCGCCGAAGCTCTGGCAGACGCCAGCAGCCGCATCGCGGCGCTCAACAACCTGGCCCTGGCGCGAGGCGATCGCGGCGACCTGGCAGGAGCAACGGCCCTGGCTGAGCACGCGCTGGCGCTGGGCGTTGCCGTGGGAGATCGCCATCGTGAGGCTGCGCTGCACAACAACCTGGCCGATCTGCTGCACGCGGCCGGTCGGAGCGAAGAAGCGATGATTCATCTGAAACAGGCGGTGGTCATCTTCGCCGAGATTGGCGTGCAGGCGGGCGACGCGCAGCCAGAAATTTGGAGGCTCATGGAGTGGTAGGCCCAAAGGACCGGTCGAGGTTGCCGTTCAGCGCAGAGGCTGACCGTCACTTTGCCTGCGGATGCGCCTTGTACCAACCCACGGCGGCCTTGATCGCTTCTTCGATCGGGGTGGCTTTCACCCCGAACGTGCGCTCGAACCGGCTCGAATCCACCACAAACGGCTTCTCGAACTCGTACATCATCTCCACGGCTTCACGCGCGATAGGGATGAAGAGACCGACCAGCATCATCATCTCCTTGCTCAGGCTGCTCACCTTCAGCGGGTGGGCGATCTCGCGGTAGATCAGCTCGGCAAACTGGCGCTGCGTGATGCGCGGCCGGTCACTGGGGACGTGCCACGCCTGGCCCAACGCCTCATCCCGCTCGCCGAGCAGGACCAGGGCGCGGCCGAAGTCGCTGATGTAGGTGACCGTGTGCGGTAGATCTAGCTTGCCGCTGAAGCTGGCCGCCTTGCCCGCCAGCGCGGGGTAGAAGACGCGCTCACCCACGGCCGAGCCTAACGCCCAGGGCCCAAAAAAGTCAGAGCCGCGGCCGATCGTCACGCGCACCTTGCCCGCGCGATGCGCATCCAGCGCGGCCTCGCTCATCATCGCGCGCACCTGTCCTTTGCGCGTGGACGCAGCCGCAGGCAGGTCCTCGGTTAGCGGTTTGCCGTCCGTGTCCCCGTACAGATAGCAGTTTTCGGCGATCACCAGCTTGGCGTCGCTGCCAGTCAGCCCTTCGATGATGGCCGCCTGCAGAGGCGGAAACTTCTGCGGCCACTCCCCATAGGGCGGCTGGCTGCATTGGTACGCAGCGACCGCGCCCTGCGTCAACCGGCGCACCGCGGCCGAGTCGTACAGATCGCCGGCGGCCAGTTCAACGCCCTGCGGCGCTTCGGCCATATTCCCCGACCGGTTGACGACGCGCACGGTCTTGCCGCGCCGCACCAACTCTTCCACCACCGACCGGCCTAGCGGGCCGGCGCCAAAAACGACGTGTAGTTCAGACATGATAGTTCTCCTCCGTTTGATGGCAACACGATGGAATGCAAATTGCAGCGGGGGTGAGGGCAAGCAGCAGCAGTCGGACAGCCGAACCGAAAGCGCCGCGACCGTTTCTAGTCATTAGCGTGTGCCTTGTTTGAGTTCGAGATATGTAGCTGCTGCCAGAAGGCGTCGAGTTCGTAGCGGTAGAAGGCGGCCGCGTCGCCCACGACCGGGCCTAGATGCTCGAACAACTCCAGCATCACCATACCGTGAATGCGCGCCCAGCCGCTCATCAGCAGGCAGAGCAATGCGTCGGGGAAGGCGACGCCCGCCTCCGGCAGCCAGGTCGCAAGGTGCGCCGTGATGCGGGGCGGCACGGACGCATACTCTGCCGGAATGGCGAGTTCGCCGCTCTGATACGCCTCAAGGAAAAGACGAAACAGCCCGTCGAACGTCCGGCGCGCCAGCGGAACCGTGATCTCGGCCGGCGCAACGTAGCCGGGGATGGGATTGCCGTAGATCAGCTGGAAATCCACGGGATGCGCGATCGCCCACGCGCGGTACGCCAGGCATGAGGCCAGGATCCGCGGCCAGGTCGTCTCGGACGCTACGGCCGACTCTGCTGCCTCGATGGCGTCGGCCAGCGCGTTGAACGCGTCCACGATCAGCGCCGTGATCAGGTCGTCGAGACGGGGGTAGTAGTTGTAAATGGCCGGCGCGGTGATCCCCATCTCCCGCGCGATGCCGCGCAGCGACAGCCCGGCGGTGCCGTGTTGTGCCATCTGCTGCCGCGCAACGGCCTTGATCTGGGCTTCCATACTGTCGCGCGTGCTGGTTGCTGTGCGTTTGGGTCTCGGTGACATGAACTACTCCTTGAGTAAACGATGTAAATTTACAGCGTAAATATACATCGTAAATCTCGATTTGTCAAATCGCCGGCTCACAAGTTTTAGAAACCGACTGGTTTTACCCCGATTTCGTCTGCCAACTCCAAGACGGACGCTCGCTTGTCGTGGAATACAAGGGCAAAGACCGCTACACGTCCGCCGATGCCGAAGAAAAGCGGGCCATCGGCGCCGTGTGGGAATCGCGCAGCCGTGGGCGCTGCCTGTTCGTCATGCCCACAGCCGGCGACTTCTCGGTCATCGTCCACAAGATCGCGCATGGGTGAGGAGAAAAATCATCATTTTCCAGGGCGATCAGCAAAATTACCCATGACAACGGGACACGTCCGGGCGCATAATGCTGGCGCCGCTGACGTTGGGCGCAGATTCGACCTCAAACAAAGGGAAGCGGAAGGAGTTATCTATGAGCCATGGCTCACCACTGCTGATAAAAATGGCTCATGGACAGCGACGCATTTTCAAGGGAGAAATCATGAACACGACATCAAGCGCCGCAGCCGCAGACGAGCGGTCGCTGCGGCCTACGGATAGGGCAAGTCAGCGTATCGCCTGGCGCAGTGGACTGGCTGGGCTGATTTTGCAGGGGGCGGTGATTGCGACCTTTGTCTTTGGCATGCTTCTGACGGCGAGCCTCCCCAGCCACCTGGCGCGACGCCTGGAAAGTTCCGGCCCGATTGTCATGATGGTGCTGCTGGCCGCTTTCTGCGCATTGGGCGGCGCGCTGTGGGCGCGTACGCTCGCACACATCAGCGGGATCAGCGAACGCGCGCGACTGGCCTGGGCCGGCGCCTTCGCGTATGGTCCGCCCCTGGTTTTGGTCGTCTTTCTTCTGAGCGAGGGAGAGAAGTACTTTGTTGAAGGCCCGGGCCAGACGCTGATGCCGGTGCATGTAGCCTTTGCCGTCCTCTTCACGCTGGCCGCTGCGGTGATGACCGCGGTGCTGGGCGCCGCGCTGGGCATCGCCCGCGGTGATAGCCGGTTGGCAGCCAGACTGGCGCTTTACGGCGGCGCCACAGCCGGCAGCGTCTTTCTGGTGGCCGACGTGATTCAACATCTGCTGGGGCGGCACGTTGGCGGCCCCAACGCCGCGGCGACGGCCACCATGCTCACTGTCATGCTCGTAGGCAATATCCTGGCCTCGATGGCAGGCAGCGCCATCATCGGCGTGCTCCTCAGCCGGCACGTCAGCGTCGAAACAGGCCATTGACCCGCAGACCAGAGAGCGGTTTCCGGTAGGCAAAAGAAAGCCGCCGTCCTGACAGTACTGCCACACGGTGGCATCTGCGACGCTGCCGGATAGGCCAGCATCAACAGACAAGCGCAATGCCATGGGAATCAGCTTAAGGTCTGCGCGATACCCGGTGTGGGCGTTCGCAGCTCAGGGCGCCAGATGCTTGGCCATGTTGACGTTGGTGATCGTGTATCCTAGCTTGAGGTAGAGTGCTTGCGCAGCGGCGTTGTGCCCAAAGACGTGCAGCCCGATGCGATCCATACCCAGCGCTTGCGCCTTGTGCTCCGCGGCCAGCATCGCCTGCATGCCGTAGCCCCGGTGCTGGAAGTCATCAAAGATGCGCAGGTCATAGACGAACGCGCTTGGCTGCCCAAAGTGCGACATCACCCCCAGCCAGATCACGCCGACGGCTTGCGCGCTGGCCGCATCCCGAATCGTGAACAGGTGCTGGTTGGGCGTGGCGATGCCCTGCGGCAACAGATCAGCGAATTCACGCTGCGCGCGTGACAAAGCCTCCGCCGCGGACCAATTGCCAACCGTAATTCTGTCCGCGGCATACTCAGTGATCGCCGGCGTTAGATAGGCTTCAAACTCCGCAGGGGTCATCGGTTCCAAAATAACGTCACCTACAGGTGTCGTTGTCATCACGTTTGAACTCTCCCTTACAAAATTATGCCGGCGCCGCCCCCACCAGGGGCATGCAAGACAGTCATGGCTTCAGGCCACTTACAAAAAACAAACGTCCCTTACCTGGAAAATCTCTGCGCCGCGCGTGCACGCGCCCGGGCCGCGTCCTCTGCCCGGTTCTTCGGCGGCGCGTTCGTTTCAAGTGACATGAGCAGCTTCCTGGAAACGGCTGTAATCTCGTCAACCGCGGCCAGGAATGCCGCTTCGTTGGCTTTCGATGGCTTATTGAAGCCGCTCACTTTCCTCACGAATTGGACAGCGGCCGCACGAATCTCGTCGTCGGTCACAGGCGGCTCGAAGTTGAACAGAGTTTTGATGTTTCTACACACAAGCGTTACCTCATTCAGCCTTCATGGGCAGCTCGTGCCCCAACGCGCGGCCGCCATTTGAATGTCGGCAATCGTGACGAAGCCATCTCCATCGAGATCATAGCCCGTGGGAGCAGACTGACCCCACAGGCTGGCGATCGCGCTCAAGTCGCCGCTATCCACGACGCCGTTGTGATTGAAGTCAGGACAAATCACGCCGGGGGTGATAATCGTAGCGGTATTCGAAGGACCAGAAAGTCCCATGAAGCCGCGCGCCCGCACGCGGTAGGTGTAGGTCATGCCCTGAGCAACGGTCGTATCGGTCAACCCTGTGACATTCTCGCCACGCGATTGGGCCACCGTGGTGAAGTTCGTACAGCCCAACCCCGCGCAGCGTTCAGCCTCGACCCAGAACTCGTTGTTGGCATTGTCGCTGAAATTCAATCTGATTTCATAGCTTGCATCGGTGGATGCTGCAAAGCCGCTGAGGTTCGTTGGGGGATTGGGGGGCAGGTCTGGCAGGCCAGTCTGCGTGTAGTGAGTGGTCACAAGATAGTTCCAGCCAAGAGTTGCCAACGTGTTCCCCGCCCCAAGGCGGATCGCTTTGCCGCCCGCATAATCGTCCCACACGGCCCACTGGGGCGTCCCATCCGGGTTGTACTTGACGGCCACGCCCTTGACGTAGGAAAGATTGCCCGAACCAGGGTTCGGGCCGCCTTTGCCGGTCACGTACACGGCGCCGGCAGCGTCAATGGCCAGCATGTTGGGGATCTCATCATTATTCCGGCCGCCGTCATAGCGTTGCGACCAGAGAAGGTTGCCGTTCGCGTCCGTTTTGATCGTCACCCAATCCATATAGCCAATCGTGTCAACGCCAGTTGCCACGATACTTCCCTGAGCATCCACGGCCACGCGCAAAGCCCGATCGCCAAGGCTGAAGGTTTTGATCCAAGACTGGTTACCTGCGGCGTCAAACTTCACAATTGCCATTTGATAGGGATTTGGGTCTTGCGGGAAGTAGGCGCCGGCGGCGAAGTAGCTGATGTTACCAGGACCGAAGGCGACGTCACCGGCGGCGTACACACCGCTGTTGGTATTCGCCCACAAGCGGTTGCCGTTGGCGTCATACATCAGCGCCATGAACAGATTACCGCTGATGCCAGCCACTCCGATGCGGCTGCCATCGGGCGAGATGACCATCGAAGAAGCCATGTCAATCGCACCGTTGTTGTCGAAAACCGCGGTCCACAGGGTTGTTCCGGCAGGAGAGTACTTGACCAGCACCGAGTCATTGAGTGCATAGCCCGCGACATAGATATTGTTGTTGCTGTCCACCTGAACACGCACAGAACCGCTAACGATTCCTGGCCGACTGTCGGCCCACAGAAGGTTACCATCGGTGTCATATTTGAGGGTTAGCCACCCGGTCGGTTGACCGGTTGAACTGCGGATCGTATTCGCCTGGACAATCGCGTTGCCATTGCCATCCACGACGATCCATACGCCGCTGAGTGCCTCGACCGCATCATAGGGGGCTTGCCACAGCAAGGCTCCGGCGGCATCGAATTTTTTGATGATCAGGTTCCTGGAGGTTGCGGTGTCGCCCAGAACATACACGTGATCGCTCTCGTCGGCGGCCATCATGCTGGAAGCGTGATTGAAATCGGACGCCCGCCAGTCTTCAATCAGAGCCTGGGTCGGCTGCGCAGGAATAGGACCGAGTCCTGTGAAAGAAACCATGAGCGCCATAAGCATCGCCATGGATGGCCCGTGTGTGGAAAAGCTGGGTTTGGACATGATATTCACTCCTCTTTTCAATACCAAGAAATTCACCTCATGATGTATCCAATCGAGGGCCTGGATAACCCTTGTTAATCATTGGCGCCCCCCAGCCTGGAAAACATACTGTCGTGATGATCTTTCACCGATCAACGGCTCTGCTGCAGGCGACCTACCATCGGGGCGACTTCGTTGATGTAGAGCTCGACCATTTTCATGTCGTATGGCGCGGCGAGGCTCAAGACAAAGTGCTCAACGCCCCATTCGCTGTAGGCCATGAGTTGCTCAGCCGCCTGTTGGGGCGTGCCCATCAAGACCCGGCCCCGCAGTTCGGCCACGCTGGTATTCCACTGTTGCGCTAGAGCCTCGGCTCGCTGTTGCGCGGTGCGCTCATCTTCGGCAATGACGCCTGCAAAATGAATCATCTTTCGCACCGTGGTCGGGTCACGGCCCACGCGCGCACAGTGCTGAGCGAGTACGTCGAGTTTGTGCGCATAAACGTCGAGCGGCAGCATGTCCGTGTCCCAGCCATCGGCTTGTGCGGCCACGACGCGGAGTGTTACCTTTTCACCCTGCCCGCCCACCCAGATCGTCGGGTTGGGCTTTTGCACCGGCTTGGGTTCGCAACGCGCCTGGGTCAACGTGAAATGGCGGCCCTTGAAATCGCTGTAGTCCTGAGTCCACAGCATCCGAATGACCTGTAGGGCTTCCTCCAACTGGGCCAGTCGTTCGCCGGTACGTGGAAATGGCATTCCGTACGCCACGGTTTCCGCCTCAAACCACCCCGCACCAATCCCAAGTTCCAACCGCCCGCCCGTGACCACGTCTAGGGTGGCGCCCATGTTTGCCAACACGGCCGGATGCCGATAGATCACACTGGTGACCAGACAGCCAGCGTGGAGGCGCTGAGTTTGCGCTGCCAGAGCCGTCAAGAGCGTCCAGCCCTCGAAGCACGGGCCTGTGCGCTCACCCGTAATCGGCAGGAAGTGGTCGAACAACCAGGCCGAATCATAGCCGAGCGCATCAGCCCGCTGCCAAAGTTGAAGCAGCTCACCATAGGACACATGCTGGGGAGAGCTCTGCAGCCCCCACTTTAATCTTGACACGGTTTCTCCTTATGAAATGAAGACCCACGCTGTCGCCCGCCCTCGCGCCCAACGAGGCGGCTGAGATGCCAATCAGCCCCAAGATGTTTGCCACCAACTGGTCGCGCCCCTGTCAGGGCCTGTGCCGCTCTTCCGTTCCCCCAGAATTCGACGATCCGCGCATCAAGTTCTTGGGCCGTGGTCGCGAATCGGCTGAGAGAATCTGTGGCGTAAGCTCGACAATAGGGCCGTGTGCGGGATACACCCGGGCCGCACCCCGTTCGCGCAGGAGTCTCCAGGTTGCCAAAGCGACGGGGTTGTCGTAGGCAAAGGCTTCTTGCGGGAGATCCCCGGTGAAGACAGAGCCGTCATCAAGCAGAAGCGAAACGCAGTGATCGGAGTGGCCGGGTGTATGAAGAATTTCCCCTGCTATTCCAATCTGGCTGAGGAGTGAGCGGCTCTGGTCGCAGGAGATAACAACGTTGCCGTTTTCTGTTATGTCAACATACTGATCCCAGGGCTTGGTCCAGGTCTTCATGTGGGGGATAGCGTTAACCTGGACATCGAGCACAAGCAGGGGAATGCCTTCGCGCTTCAATTCCTCGGCCAGGCCCGCATGGTCAATGTGATAGTGAGTGGCGAGTGCGTAGCGGATTTCGGACAGGGGCACGCCCATCCGCTTGAGGTTCGCCTTCATGGTTCCGAGGGTCCCTGGCCAGCCAATATCAACGAGCAGGCGCGAAGCCCCGGCGCTAACCACCCAGTAGTTGGTTGAGCGATAACCCACGTTCACAATCGTTACATCTACGACTTTCACCATGGTTCTCGCGTGCTTCCTGTCTTATGCTGTTCAGAGGCCTGTCATTCGCTGCAAGTGTTCGGGGTACCGCGCTCCTTGCACCGTGATTGCAGAGGCGGCGCTTTCGATGTCACGCAGATCATCCGCAGTCAAGTCAACGGCAGCAGCTCCGATGTTTTCATCCAGACGGTGCAGCTTCGTGGTGCCGGGAATGGGAACGATCCACGGCTTTTGGGCAAGCAGCCAAGCGAGCGCGACCTGGGCAGGCGTCGCGTTCTTCCGTTCTCCGATCCTGGCAAGCAAAGCCACCACGGCTTGATTCGCTTTGCGCGCCTCTGGTGCAAAGCGAGGAAGGGCGCTGCGGAAGTCAGAATTGTCGAATGTTGTGCTTTCGTCAATCTTGCCCGTAAGGAATCCCTTACCTAGCGGGCTGTAGGCCACCAGGCCGATTCCAAGCTCTTCAAGGGTCGGCATCACTTCCTTCTCCGGGGTCCGCATCCAGAGCGAGTATTCGTTCTGGAGTGCCGTGATCGGCTGAACGGCGTGGGCGCGACGAATGGTTTGCACGCCCGCTTCAGAAAGGCCGAAGTGCTTGACCTTGCCTTCCTGAATCAAATCCTTCACCGCGCCCGCGACGTCCTCGATGGGAACGTCCGGGTCCACGCGGTGCTGATAGAACAAATCAATGGCTTCGACCCTCAGCCGCCTCAGCGAGCCTTCGGCGACCTCTTTGATGTGTTGTGGCCGGCTGTTCAGGCCAATCCAACGCGGTCCGCCGTTGGGATCCAGTTTGAAACCAAATTTGGTAGCAATCACCGCGCGCCCACGGAAAGGCGCGAGGGCTTCGCCCACGAGTTCTTCGTTGATGAACGGGCCATACACCTCAGCCGTATCGAAAAAGGTAACGCCGCGTTCGAAGGCTGCCCGCAGCAGAGAGATCATCTCCTGCTTGTCTTTGGGCCGGCCGTAAGAAAAACTCATTCCCATACA
>CAZEPA010000072.1:0-11632 GCA_964513955.1 uncultured Anaerolineae bacterium
CGGCGCCCACCGAGATCTACACTCTTTCCCTACACGACGCTCTTCCGATCTGCAGCAAAAACCCCGCGCTCGATGACTGGCACGCGCGGCTGTGGGCCGCGCCAACGGGCAGTCAGCGGTATGATACCGCATTTACGCAGGGCTAGGCTCATTTCAGTTGATGAAAGTCGCCTTGACGTCGCTGATCTCCGGAATATCCTGGCGCATAATGCGGCGAATCCCAATTTTCATCGTGAGCTGCGAGAGCTGACAATCCACGCACGCGCCGCGCATCTCCACATAAGCAACGCCGTCCTGGATATCCAACAGGACCACATCGCCGCCGTCCATGTTCAACGTGGGGCGAAACTTGTCCAGGACGGCATCCGCGCGTGCCCACAAGGTGGGCGACTTCGCGTCATCGCGGGCATCCGACGCCACAGCAGCGGCGGCAGTTGGTTCGGCTTGTCTATTCGTCATTGAGTGATTTCTTTCTTCGCCGGCCTTCGCCTACTATCCAGTCCACCACGGAATACACAGACCACACAGAATGCAATTCTTCGTCTTCCCTTCCGTGTATTCTGTCTGTTCCGTGGTTCATTTCGAACTGCGCCCCGAAAATGGGATGCTCCCAACCACGAGCAGCTAAACAAGTCGCCGGCGGCCAGCAAAACCGGCCTGCACCTCGTGCCAGAACTCAATGCGTTCCTCGCCCTGGCGCCAGCACAGATAAACCTCGCGGCCGTCGGGCAGACGGTGCAAGAAATCAATTAAGCCGGGGTCTACGTCTTTGATCACGCAGCCGATGGCGCGCAACTCAGCTGAGGCTTCTTCGACCCGCGTAAACTCGGCGAGCATTTCCCCGGCGCGGCGGCTGCCGCCGTTGGTCCCGGCTTTGCGCAGCACCGGCTCCAGATCGGGACGCGCGGCCAGGAGTGTCCGGCGCGCCTGCTGCAATTCTATCAACAAGGCTTGGATGCGCGGCAATTGCGCGTTCGCCTCGTCAAGCGTGAAGAGTCGAGTCATGGGTTTTATCACCGCGGAGTGTGGTCGGCTAACAAAAACGAAGGACGCAAGATAAACGCCACACAGTCGTTGCCGACTGCGCGGAAGCCATCTCCCGTCCTTCGTTAAGCGACTTGCGCTCGTCGTTAGTTATGACTGCAAGAAGCCGGTTCTTCGCCGCTGTGCGTCTGCGCCGTGCGGAACGAGCTGCCGCAGCCGCAGCTTGAGACGGCGTTCGGGTTCTCAATATGAAAACCGCCGCCCATTAAATTGTCAACGAAATCAATCTGCGCACCGTTGATGTAGAATAGGCTGGTCGGATCTACGAAAACCTTGATTCCGTAGTTCTCATACACTTCATCTACCTCGCGCGCATTGCCTTCGAAAGTCATACCGTACTGCATACCGCCGCAACCGCCGCCCTGCACGAAGACGCGCAGGCCGTGCGTGGCCTCGCTGTAGCCCTTGCTGTGCAAAACATCCTGCAGCTTGCTCGCAGCCGATTGTGTCAACGTAATCATGAACGTCCTCCCTCAAAAAATGATAGACAACTACGATCTATGTGAATGTGAAACTGAATGTAAATTTGCATTTACCGCTTTTTCAGCCGCCGATTTGCGACATGACCCGAATCTCAGGCACCACATCATGCGCCAGGCCATGACCCCACGGTTTACCCCACACGGCAGCACGCAGCAGCGCGGTCAGTTCGTCCATCGAACCGCCCCGGCGCAGCAGCGCCAACAAGTCTACTTCATTGTCGCGCAGAAGACAGAGACGCAGCTTACCATCTGCGGTCACCCGCACGCGGCCGCAGCCGGCGCAAAACGGCTGTGTGACCGAGCTAATGAAGCCCAGCGTACCCAACGCACCAGCCAGGCGATAGGGTCGCGACGGGTCATGCCCGTCATAACCGGGTACAACGCTCAGCGGCCCCAACGCTTCCTCCACCCGCGCCATGGTTTCCTGGTACGGCACCACGGCATCGTGTGCGAAGTTCGCCACCTCGCCAAACGGCATCAGTTCAATGAAGCGCACTTCCCACGGACGATCAAGCGTCAAGCGCGCCAGGTCAGCCACTTGCTGATCGTTGTAACCGCGCGTCACCACACAGTTGAGCTTGATCGGCTTCAGGCCTGCGGCCTCGGCCGCCTCGATGCCTGACCACACATCGCGTAAGGAACCCCACCGTGTAATGCGCTTGAAACTGCCCGCGTCGAGTGTGTCCACACTCACATTGACTCGGTCCAGGCCCGCGGCCGCCAGTGGATAAGCCAGATCGGCCAGCAGCACGCCGTTGGTGGTCATCGCCAGGTCGCGAATGCCCGTCACCTGCTTGATCCGCCGCACCAGCTCGACGATGTTCTTACGCACCGTTGGCTCGCCGCCGGTCAGCCGAATCTTGTGGACGCCCAACTGCGCCGCAGCCTGCACGATAAAGAGCACTTCATCGTCCTGCAAGAGTTCGGCGCGCGGCAGGAACTGCATCTCTTCTGGCATACAGTAGACACAGCGCAGGTTGCAAGCGTCGGTCAAGGAGATGCGCAGGTAATCAATGCGTCTGCCAAAGGCATCGTGCATGCCGCCGCTCGTAGGCACAGGCGTCACCGGTTGGAGCGTGATGCTTGTAGGACTCATCCCTGATCCCCCGCTGCCTCTCCCTCGTTTGGCCCGGCATGATTCAACTCAAAAATGTACGAACAGCGGCTGCTGCCGGTCGCCAGGCGCCCCAAGCAGCGCGGCGGGGTTGGGCCGAGACCAGACATCAACTCAGAAACCAGGACCATGTCCATCTGGCATAATTCAGGGTGTTCGGGCGCCAGGCCTGCATAAGGGCAATTGCACGTGTGCAGCAGCAGTTGATGGCCGTTGTGGCGTTCCCACTGCGCCAGGTATCCTTTCTCGCTGAGGAACGTAGTCACCTCTGCCAGGCGTTCATCCACGGACTGGCCGCGGCGCGGGGCTGGCGCTTCGGCTAACGTGCGATCCGCCAGGCGTTGAACGATGCCGTTCACTTCCGCGGCTGGCAGTAGACGCTTGACTTCGTTCAGCACGTCCCCTGCCAAGACACGGAAGTTCTGCGGGAAAAAATCGTTCGCCGTCTCGGTCAGCAAATACACTTGCTCTGGACGGCCAACCGTACGCTTGTGCTGCACTTGAGACGTAACCAGATCCTGCCCCTGCAAAATGTCCAGGTGATGGCGCACCGAAACCGGCGCCATGTCAAGGGCCTCCGCCAGGTCCATGACCGTCGCTTTATTGTCAATTTTTAGAATTTCGAGGATACGGCGACGGGTGGCTTGCACGACTTGACCCCTTTGCTCACAACCACGCTTGCAGCACAACTCAAGCCTGGGGATTGTAGCACAAGGGATAGGTGCTTGTCAATTCTTATGAAAATCATTAGAATAATTCTAGCGCAGGAGCTGCTCCACGCGGCTGCCGCCGATGGTATAGTATCGCGCGGCCGGATGATGCACGATGATCGCGGCTGTGCTCTGCTCTGGCACCAGTTGGAACGCGGTGGTCAGGCTCATGTCCAGTTCCTGCGCGGCCGGCAGCAGGTCAAAAACCGTCGCATGATCGTTCAGCTCAGGGCAAGCGCCGTAGCCCCAGGAATAGCGCTTCCCGCGCAGACCGCGGCCCAGCTCTTTCTGCACGCGGTCGTGCAGCCACGCCGCGGTGGCCTCAGCCGTCTGAACGGCCAGGCCATGCATGAAGTAGGCTTCGCTGTAGTCGCCAGCCGCCTGCAGTTCCTCAAAGCGCTGCGTGGCCCCAGCACCCACCGTCACCACCTGCAGCGCCACTACATCGAGCACGCCGGCGGCGCGCGGCGCGAAGTAGTCGGCGATGCACAGGTGATCATCTCCATCCTGGCGCGGGAAACTGAAGCGGCCCACCACGGGCAGATCAGAAGCGCTGACTGCGTTCTTCATGGCGGCCGGGTCATAGATCAGCAGATCGTTGCCATCGGACTGGCAAGGGAAGTAGCCATAGACCGCCCGCGGCTGCAGCCAGCCGCTCCTCTGAGCGTCTGCGGTCATGCTCGCCAGGCGGGCATCGAACTGAGCGCGCAGCGTTTCCCAGGCTGCGCCGTGCGCATTCTTCGCGCCCCAGGACAGGCGATAAAGCTCATCCTTATCCAGGAAGGGGAAAACCTGGATCGGCGGAATGGAGCGAATGACGCTGACGCCCCAGAAAGGCGGCGTCGGGATGTCAGTCTGAGCCAGCAGCGGCGTATTGGAACGGACGCTGCTGCTGGGCGCAGCGGTTTCTACGGGACGCTGTAGTTCGGCCAGCCCTTCCTCCCGATTGCGCTGCAGCAACTCGGCGCGCTGGGCCGAAAGCAGGGCTTCGACCGTGTCCAGACCCTCGAACGCGTCCTTGCAGTAAAAGACGCCGGGCGTATAGGGCATCTGCGCGCCCTCGCCATCTTTCACAAACAGAATGCGTCGGCCAAAGCGGCGATTGATCGCCGCGCCGCCCACCAGCACGGGGAACGACAGCCCGCGTGTGTGCAGCTCTTGCACGATCAGCGGCATCTGCTTGGAAGTGCTGACCAGCAGCGCGCTGAGGCCAATGGCGTCTGCCTGGACCTCCACGGCCTTGTCAATGATGACATTGGCGGGCACCTGCTTGCCCAGGTCGAACACGGTGAAGCCGTTGTTGGTCAGAATCGTATTGACCAGGTTCTTGCCGATGTCGTGCACATCGCCATAGACGGTTGCCAGCACTACCTTGCCCTTGGTCACGCCTTCGGCGCGTTCCAGGTAAGTCTCCAAGCGCGCCACGGCCTTCTTCATCACTTCGGCTGACTGCAGCACGTACGGCAGAATTAGTTCGCCGGCGCCGAATTTGTCGCCGACCTCTTTCATGGCGGGCAGGAGAACATTGTTGAGCACCCACACCGGGTCGTGCGCGGCGATCGCAACGCTGACCAGGTCCTCCACGCCTTCCTTCTGGCGATGGACGATCTGCCAATGCAGCTTTTCTTCCACGGTCATGCCCTCGGTGGGGTCCACTTCGGCTTTGCGCTCGCCGATGGCCCCGCCATGCGCTTCGAAATACTGAATGTAGCGCGCCAGGGCGTCCGGTCGGCGATTGAAAATCAAATCTTCGCACAGCTCACGCATCGCGGCCGGAATTTCGGCGTAGGGCAGCGTATGCTTGGGGTTGATGATCGCCATATCGAGTCCGGCCTGCACCGCATGCCAGAGAAAGACGCTGTTGAGCGGCCCGCGCGTGGGCAACGCCAGGCCAAACGAGAGGTTGCTGACGCCCAATGAGCAGAGCACGCCGGGCAGATGGCGCTTGATGAGCCGAATCCCTTCCAGCGTCTCCACCGCGCTGTGGGCAAATTCAGGATCGCCCGTGGCCAGGGTGAAAGTCAGCGCATCGTAGATCAGCGCGTCGGGCGGCAGGCCATACTCGTTGACGGCAATCTCATAGATAGCTTGGGCCACTTCCAACTTGCGCGCAGCCGTCTTCGCCATGCCGATCGGGTCAATGGTCAGCGCGACCACGGCCGCGCCGTGCTCCACCGCGAGCGGAAGGACCGCGTCGCAGCGCTTGCGCCCATTCTCCAGGTTGATCGAGTTGATGATCGGCCGGCCGGGAATGTTTTCCAACGCGACCCTGAGCACGTCTGCTTCGGTCGAGTCAATTACCAGGGGCGCGTCCACCGCTTGCGACAACAGGCGCACAGTGCGGCGCATCATTTCCGGCTCATCGGCGCGCTCGGTCAACGCCACACACACATCCAGGGTGTGTGCGCCGCCCTCGATCTGATCACGTGCAATCTGCAGCAGGCCGTCATAGTCATCGGCCAGCAGCAGCTTCTTGACGATTTTACTGCCCTGCGTGTTGATGCGTTCGCCGATCAAATGGGGTGCGGGTTCCTGCACCAGGCCAGTGGCGCGCATGGCCGAGGCCACCAGGGCCGGGAAAATCTGCTTGGACTGCGTGCGGCTGAGGCCAGGCGCGCGCTGCTTGAATGGCTGCACCAGTTCAACGATCTGGCGGATATGTTCGGGTGTGGTGCCGCAGCAGCCGCCCACCACGTTGACGCCCAGGTCACGCACAAATTCAAGCAGGGTACTGGCCAGCGGCCGCGGTTCCATCGGATAAACCGCCTTGCCATCCACATTGAGCGGCAGCCCGGCGTTGGGGATGACCGAAATGGGCAGGTTGGTGTTGGCGGTGAGATAGCGGATCGGCTCGCGCATATAATCGGGGCCGGTGGAGCAGTTGAGGCCGATGACATCAATCGGCAGATAGCGCAGAATGGTCAGCACCGCGGCGATGTCGGTGCCCAGCAGCATGCGCCCGCTCACATCGAGCGTCACCTGCACCTGCAGCGGCACGCGCACGCCGGCCTGGCGGAAGTAGCGATAGATGCCGGCCACGGCCGCCTTGACCTCCAGGATGTCCTGCTGTGTTTCCAGCAGCAGCACGTCCACACCGCCCTCCACCAGGCCGCGCGCTTGTTCGCCAAAGACCGTTGCCAGTTCCTCGAAGGTGATGTTGCTCAGGGTGGGATCGGAAGCGCTGGGGAGATAGCCGGTTGGCCCCATGGAGCCGGCGACGAAGCGCGGGATGCCGGTCGCCTCTGCAAAGCGATCGGCCGCGCGCCGGGCCAGGCTGGCCGCGGCGTGGTTGATCTCCAGAATGTGATCTTGCAGCCCGTACTCGCGCATCGTCAGGCGGTTGCTGCGGAAAGTGCAGGTTTCGATCACCTCCGCGCCCGCCTCCAGGAAGTCGGCGTGAATAGTTTCGATCATCGAGGGTTGGCTGATGACCAGGTAATCGTTGTTGCCCCACTGTTTCTCGCCGCCGTAGTCCGCGGCCGTCGGCTCAAGCTTCTGGATACTCGTGCCCATCGCGCCATCGAAGACCACGATGTGGTCGCGCACGGCTTGCAGGTAACGGTCATTGGTAAATGGATTGGGTTTCAAGAAAAGGATCCTCTTTCAGAATTGCTACCAAGAAAGCGCCTACATGGGTGATTATACTGTGGGCGCGGCAGGCCGTCAACCGTCTCAGACTTCCGAACGTGTTCGGGGCCTGATCGCATCAAGCCGGCCGGATGTAAGTTCGCGAGCGAGCATGGGTGGCATTGGCCCGCAGGCGCCACTCTTGCGCGCGGAAGTTCGACGCGATCAACCACTGAACAGCCCTCTCATGCGACGCTGACGCCAACTCGAACAAATCCGTTTGGGACGAAAATGGGTAAGTCTCTGTGTCTCCGCCCAGCCGGGCGAAGAAATAACGGTCGGGGGCGTTCGCCGGGTTCGCGTCTCGCGGCAAAAAGATCATCCCTTCCCACAGCTCATCGGCGCGGCGCATCAGCGGCCTGGCGCCCTTCATGCTGGCCCTGAGAATGGGTGATGATCCACCACGCAAAGCGAAGGAGGCCGGGAGCCGATGCTCCGCCTGAACCTGGGCGTGATGGTACGGGGTTCGGAAAAAGGTGCGCTCGGCCAACGCCAGCAGGTGCGACGAATTGAAGGCGCGCACCAGATAGAACCCATCCTGCCGGCCGCCATCCTCTGGCTGGCTGATCATAATGGACACGGTCAATTCCTGGAACCGGATGCCCAGCCATACCAGGTCCGTGGCCGTGATCAAGAGCGCAGCTTGCCCGTTGTCATCGGACGGGAACAGTCCTTGCGTTCTCAGCCGCTCACGCCAGAATGCCAGGTCTGCCGTGCCGAACAGAATCACTTCTTTGACATGGTTGATCTGCGCAATGTAATGGATGGCATCATCGGCCATGGCTGGCTCCCTGCGTGTTTTTTGAAGCGCCGATTTTCGCTAGATTTCGGTCAGCGCAACCAGCCGGGCCTCGCGTAAGGCGCGCGCCTCAACCTGCTCGATGATGCGCGCCTGCTCCGCGGCGTCGGTCGCCTCCAACATCTGTACAGCCTCACACCAAACCTGATCGCGCCATGCGGTGAGCACTCGGGAGACGAGCTTCTCGTCCATGCGGCCGAGCAACGCGTCCAGCAAGGCGAGCACTGGCATGGCCGGCTCCAGGACCTGATCCTGCACCGCGTCAATGGTGCGCGCAATGATGTCGTTGACATAGCAGTAGTCGGCGTGGCGCTGGCTGCGTTGCGCGTCGGTCAGGAGCTGCCACTCCGGCTGCAGCACTTCAACCAGTGTCAGAACCAGGTCGTAATTGATATGTGCATTGACGCCAAGCAGCAGCTTTTGCAGCGCCCAGACGCCAGGCTGATGCGCCGCATCATGCGCTGTCTGCCAGACGCGGGGCGCAGAGGCCTGATTCTGCGCGTAGGCGTCCAGGGCGGCAAAATAGAAATCGGCGAAGCGCGCCAGCAGATAGTCAACCCAGGCTGAGTCCTTGAATTCAAGGTTAGCGATGGCTGTCTGCATGTTGCGGGTCATCATCAAGTAGCAGCGCAGAAAAATGGCCCTTTGGTCCGCGTCCGCTTCCCACAGGCTGACCAATGCGGCCATGCGAGATGCAATGGGCGATTCAACAGTCACAGCCGCAACTCCCGTATGACCCCGCGCAAATAAACTGAGCAAAGGTTTTATTCATGTGTTGACTAGATGCTCCGGATCCAGCCAAATCGGCGACCGGATGGCCGGACTTTGACGTGCAGAGTACCACCCGACGCAAAGTCTGTCAAACGCCCACGGTTTGGCTGATGGGCTTGATGTTTTCTTGACAGTCCGGCCCAAATTCTTAGCGTGGCCTTGACCCCTTTCTCGCTATACTTGACTCCGGGAAGCGCATCGGCATCATGCGCGCTTCCTGCATGAGCGGCTTTTTGATCTGGAATGAACACAACACAGAGCCGTCAACCTGCCCAGGGATTCGAGAAAGGGGCATCTATGATTGTCGAAAGCAACAAGTCCACGGTTTTTCAGTTTCCACCTTTAGCCCATCCGCCGCGTTCGTGGCGCACCTGGCTGCTGGGCCGTCCATTGTCCACGGCCGACGCGCCGCACCAAACCATCGGCAAAGCCGTCGGCCTGGCTGTCTTCGCCTCGGACGCCTTGTCATCCACCGCGTATGCGACGCAGGAGATCTTGGTGGTGCTGGCCCTGGCCGGCACGGGAGCATTTGCGCTGGCAGTGCCAATCAGCATCGCGATCGTCGCCTTACTGACGATTGTCACCATCTCGTACGAGCAGACCATCCACGCATACCCTGGCGGCGGGGGCGCGTACATCGTGGCCCGTGACAACCTGGGCGAGCTGCCTGCCCAAACCGCAGGCGCAGCTTTGCTCACCGATTACATTTTGACCGTCGCCGTATCGGTGTCGTCCGGTGTAGCCCAGATTACCTCGGCGTTTCCTGCGCTGTTCCCCTGGCGCGTGGAGATCGCTGTCGCCACCATCCTGTTTGTGATGTTAATCAACCTTCGAGGGGTGAAGGAGTCGGGCGCCACTTTCGCCATCCCCACCTATTTCTTTCTGGTCATGATGGTTTGCTCGGTGGCGCTGGCTTTGGTTCGCTACCTCACAGGCACGCTCGGTGTGGTGGCTAACCCGCCGCCGCTGGCAGCCACAGGCACCTTACAGGCCGTTGGTCTATTTCTCATTTTGCATGCCTTTGCCAACGGCACCACGGCGTTGACAGGCGTAGAAGCGATTTCCAACGGTATCACTGCTTTTCGGGAGCCAAAAAGCCGCAATGCCGGCATTACCTTGATGTGGATGGCTGCAATTTTGGGCGCGCTGTTTCTCGGCATCACCTTTTTGAGTCATCAAATCGGGGCTGTGCCTTCGGAGACCGAAACGATCATCTCGCAGCTGGCGCGCACTGCGTTCGGCGGACATGGGGTGTTCTATTTGCTGCTGATTGCCGCAACGACGTTGATCCTGATCATGGCTGCCAACACCTCGTTTGCTGATTTTCCGCGCCTGGGCGCGCTGCACGCGGGCGACGGCTTTCTACCCCGGCAATTGACCTTCAAAGGCAGCCGCCTGGTCTATTCGTACGGCATCATCGCGCTGGCGCTGATTGCCTCACTGCTGATTGTTATGTTCCAGGCCAGCGTCACGGCGCTGATTCCCCTGTATGCCATCGGCGTGTTCCTGTCCTTCACCATGTCCCAAACGGGCATGGCGCGGCGCTGGTGGAAATCCGGCCACCTGGCGCCTGGCGCCGTGGTCCAGGAACCTGGCTCGATTCTAACCCATGATCCGCGTTGGAAGGTCAAACTCGTCATCAACAGCATGGGGGCTGTCGCAACCTTTATCGTCATGCTCGTATTCGCCATCACTAAGTTCCGGGAAGGCGCATGGATCATTATTTTACTTGTACCTACCCTGGTGACCATTTTCTTCTCGATCCATCATCACTACCGCGACTTGGCAAAACGCCTGTCGTTGGAAGCGTATCGGGCGCCGCCGCGGGTCACTCGCCACCGTGTGATCATCCCCATCAGCGGCGTCCATCGCGGCACGCTGGCGGCGATGCGTTATGCAAGCACGTTGTCGCCCGATATCACCGCCGTACATGTCTCCATGGACCCGGCGGAAGCGGACCGGGTGCGGCGCAAGTGGGAGACGTGGGGCGATGGCATCCGGCTGGTCATCCTGGATTCGCCCTACCGACAGCTCCTCGAACCGCTGTTGCAGTACATTGACAAAATTGACAGAATTCGCCAGGTGCACGAGGTCATTACCGTGGTCGTGCCAGAGTTTGTGCCCAAGCGCCGCTGGCAATACTTGCTGCACACCCAGGCCGCGCTCAATTTGCGCCTGGCCTTGCGTTCCAAACCGGGCATTATCGTCATGGATGTGCCATACCATCTCGAATGAGATTGACCCCAAAATAGCCCTGCAACGCAATCCGCCGGATTGCAGCCCTCGCGCCATCGCCTCTCCGCACAGCGCCGGTTATCCCGACCGGCGCTGTTTCATTTCGCTGAATCATTTGCCCATTCGTTCGATTGCAGGGTAAAATAGAGGTATCCCCCGCATCGGAGGCAACTATGTCACTCAAAGAGCAGCTAAACCAAGAATTGCACGAAGCCATGAAGGCGCGGGATGCTCGCCGCCGCGACACGCTGCGCCAGGTGCTCACAGGCATCAATTATCTGGAAGTAGAAGTGGGGCATCCCCTCAGCGACGCCGAGGTGCTCGATGTCATCCGCCGCGACGCCAAGCGCCATCGTGAATCTATCGAGGAGTTCCACAAGGGTGGGCGCCAGGACCTGGTGGAGCAGGAGCAGGCCGAGCTGGCAATCCTGGAAACGTATCTGCCGCAGCAGATGGGCCGGGCCGAGATCGAAGCCCTTGTGCGCCAGGCCATCAACGAGTTGGGTGTCAGCGGCAAGGCGCAGGCGGGCCTGGTGATGAAACACCTGATGGCGCAGGTCAAGGGCCGCGCAGACGGCAAACTGGTCAATCAGGTCGTGCAAGAACTGCTTACCAATTAGGAGACGAGGACCACCATGGACGTTCTCGAATCACAACTGAACAGCCGCGATCCAGCGTTCCAACTCAACCAGGCTCATAACGAGACCCTGGCGGCCGAGTTGCGCGCGCGCCTGGCCGACGCCCGTCAGGGCGGCGACGCCAAAGCCCATCAGCGCCACCAGGAGCAGGGCAAGCTCTTCGTGCGCGACCGCCTGGAACGCCTGCTCGACCCAGGCGCGCCCTTTCTGGA
>CAZEPA010000073.1:0-2928 GCA_964513955.1 uncultured Anaerolineae bacterium
GGCAGGCATCACAGCTAATGACGTACATGCCGTTGCCGTTGCGATTGGGCCTGGCTCCTTCACCGGTGTGCGCGTCGGGCTGTCCTTGGCCAAGGGCATTGCCAGCGCCAACGGCCTGCCGCTGTTCGGCATCGCCACCCTGGATGCTATCGCCCACGCGCACCACGCGCAGCCGCAGCCGGTGACCGCCCTGGTGCAGGCCGGCCGCGGCCGCCTTTGTTGGGCGCATTACGTCCAGGACACCCGCGCCGGCGCGTGGCGCACGGTCAGTCCTTTTGCCATCAGCAGCATCGAAGCCCTGGCGCAAACTGTGCCCGCGCCGACCCTCTTTGCCGGTGATTTGCTCGAAGCCACGCGCACCACCTTGCGCGCCCACCTCGGTGAGCAGGCGTTCTTCGCCTCCCCTGCACTCAGCGTGCGTCGGGCCAGCCTCCTGGCCGAGCTAGCGTGGCCGCGTTTCCAGGCCAACGTCTCGGACGAGATCGCAACGTTGGCGCCCATCTACTTGCACGAACTACCCGCAGGCTTGCTCCCATGATGCCGAGCGAAGCCGTCTTTGCCGTCGTTCCGATGCAGTTGGATGACCTGGACGCGATCATGGAAATCGAGCCGATTCTGTTCGTCGGCGATCCGTGGCCGCGCAGCATGTATGCGTACGAGATAACGCACAACGACTTCTCATTCTACCGGGTGATTCATGGGGAAACGCCAGAGCAACCGCGCATCCTGGCCTATGCCGGCGTGTGGATGCTCTACGATTCGGCGCACGTGGCGACTATCGGCACCCATCCGGCCTGGCAGCGGCGCGGCTTGGGCGCATGGCTCCTGCTGCACTTGATTGATGAATCCGTGGCGCGCGGCGCGGTTGAAGTGACGCTGGAAGTGCGCAAATCCAATCTGGCCGCGCAGGCGCTCTACAGTCAATTCGGGTTTGAAAAGGTCGGTCGGCGGCGGCGTTATTACCGCGACACCGGCGAAGATGCCCTGTTGATGACCCTGGCCGATCCAGGTTCAGACCAGGTAACGCACGCGCTGGCGACCATTCGCCAGCGCACCGCCGCTCATCTTCAGCAGTTGAGCACGACCACAAAACCGCGTTGACCACTGTCTCGATCGGCGCTCAGGCTGATGTCTGGCGCGCAGCTTTCAACTGCGTCACCACGCGTTCGGGCACGTAGACGCTGCCCAATTCTGCGCGATCGGCGCGCGGCCCGTGGAAATCAGTGCCGCCCGTGGCAATCAAGCCAAAACGGCGCGCGGCGGCCAACAGCTGCTGCACTTGCCCCTCGGTGTAATTGGGATAGTAGCACTCCAAGCCCACCAGCCCCGCGGCCATCATCTCCGGTAGGGTGTTGTCGAGATTCACTTCGACTACCGGATCCCCGCTGAAACGGGCAATGATTGGATGCGCCAGCACGGGCAGCCCCCCCACGCGTTTGATCGTCTGCACCGCTTCGACCGGCGTAAAGCGCATACGCTCCACATACGCCGGACCGTCACGCCCAATGTAAAGCAGAAAGGCCTCATTCATCGAATTGACATGCCCGGCCTCCAGCAGGGCGCGGGCAATGTGCGGCCGGCCGATGGGAGCGTCGCCGGCAATCTCCTGCACACGCTGCCAGGAAATGGGCGCGCCCAACGCGGCCAACCGCCGCGTGATTTCCGCGCCGCGGCGCTCGCGACCGTCGCGTAAACGACGCAGCTCAGCCTGAAACGGCTGGTCGGTTGTATCAATGAAATAGCCCAAGACGTGAATCTCGCCGCCGGGCACATCGGTGTTGATTTCGATACCCGGCAGGACTTCGATGCCGGCCGCGGCGCCGGCCGCCAGGGCCTCGGCCACGCCGTCGGTGGTGTCATGATCGGTCACGGCGATCGTCTTCAAACCAAACTCCACGGCGCGCGCCACCAACTGCGTGGGCGTCAAGGTGCCGTCAGAAGCGGTGGTATGACAATGCAGGTCAACAAAATTCATGTGCTACGGATCCTTCGATACCAGGATGGGCTGCGGCCCATCCATTCATCAATGCTAAAGCTCAAACCAAACAGCCTGACCCGGCTGCAAGACCAGGCGTAGATGCTGATCCGCATCCAGCCGGTGCATTTGGGCGCCGAGTTGATCCAGGAGAATTTCGGGAACGCCGGGCAGCGCCACGTCGAGCGCCTGCGGGTTGAAGTAGTCGCTGTTCGCCAGCACCAGCAGGCGCGGCTCGTGCTGCCGCGTCAGGCGCAGAAGGGCAAAGATGACTGGATTGTCGGGCGCCTGACCGAAGGCAAACGTGGCCGGGTCCAGGTCGGTGATAACGGACGCCAGGCGCGCGCGCGCCGCCAACACCTGCCGCACCCAGGCCGCCAGGTTGGCAGGCCCGGCAGGCATGGCGGCCATTGGCCTCTCCCACGGATAGGCGGCCGCGCTGAACAGCGCCAGGGTGGAGGCTGGATAGCGCGCCTGCTCCTGGGCTGAAAAGCCGATCCCTGTATTGAGCGGCTCGGTTGCGCCCAGCTCAAAGCCGCCGTGCACAACAGGCATGGCAGGCAGCGCCGCGCAGATAGCCCAGGCGAAGCACGCATAGGCCAGGCCGCCGGGGCGATGGGCCGCGCGCGCGGTGTCATGCGTCTCCGGCGTAGCAAAGAAGGGGAGCGGCATACCGTTCTCAGCTAAATGGGTCAGGAACTGCGTCGCGCTGAGCTGGTCATTCAGGCTGGTGGGAAAGCTGCCCAAGGTCGCGTTGTAGCCCTCGCGCACGCTGTTGGCGGGCGATCCAAAATTCTCATCCCAAAAGGCAAAATTGGGCTTGAGCGCCCGCGCCGCAGCCACCATGTCAGCCTTCAACGCGCTGGGCAGGGCATGGCCCATGTCAATCATGACGCCGTCAATATCGAACGTGCGCTGATAGTGAGGAATGATGCCGATGATGCGCTCCCACA
>CAZEPA010000073.1:2938-11587 GCA_964513955.1 uncultured Anaerolineae bacterium
CTGCGTGCGCGGGTCGGGCCAGGCGGCTGTCATACAGGCGCAGAGTGTTATAGGCGATGTAGTTGAAATCGGGATGATCGTAGAGGCGCAGGTAAGTCACATCGGTCCAGGGTGGCTGCATGTCGCCCGGCCAGTCTGAAAAGGCGCTGGGCACGCGCACGATGCGGCCATCGGCCAGGCGCCCAAACCAACGACCGTCAATCATCTCCACCTGATCGGCGGTGGGCGGCGGCGTGAAGAAGGCGCGGTAATGGGCCGGCGGCGGGAGTAAGTTGTCGAAGCGGCCAGCCTCAGCCTGGGCAAAGATCCTGGCCAGTTCCTCCGCGGAGAACATCGGCGCGCCGTAAGCCAACGCCGCTTCGCGCGCAGACAGGCCGGGGCGGCGCTCGGGCACTCGGTTGTCAATCCAATAGAACCATTCGGGGTGTTCCTGCACCCAGTCGGCGTCGCGTGCGGCCGTGCGAAAGACGAATTCGAGCACCACACGCATCCCCAGGTGGTGCGCGGCTTCCACAAAGGCCTTGAACTCCGTTTCCACGCCCAGGTTGAGCTGCGGTTCGCTCAGATTATCGTCCAGGCGGTAGGGATTGCGGATCGCGTAGGGTGAACCGAGATTGCCTTTGTGGCCGTCCTGCCCCACGGAGGTGACCGGCAGTAGATAGACGGTGTTGATGCCCAGCCAGCGCAGGAAGGGCAGCAGGCTGATGCACTTGAGGAAGGAGCCGGTCTCGCGCCAGCCCTGGCGGTTGAGCGGCGCCGCCAGGGCGCCATCGCCATCATGATCGAACGCGACGCCGGCGCGCGGAAACAGGTTATACGCGACGGCATTCTTGCTCCAGCCGCCGCCACGCGGGCCATCTACCAGGGGCTGTGCAGGCTGCTGCGCAATAGCCTCGATCGTATCCAGAAAAAAGCGCAGTGGATTGACCTGGCGCGGCGTCGCTGGCCCGGCCGGATCAATCCAGAGGCCTGGCACGGCGTAGGCAGTCGCCTGATCGCCGTGCTCAGACCACAATTCGCCTAGCCGCGCATGGACCTGGGCCAGAGCAGGTAGAGCAGTATCTGAAAAGGTTGACATCATGGTTTCTTCACATCGAATGGTCAGTTTGGGGGTCAACATTGTACCATTCACATGAAGAATTCAGCCAATTTGGCGGCTGCATTCCGTGGCCAGTCTCATACCTCAAGGCTGCTGACCGACCACCCGCACACGCATCCCGCGGCCAGCCGACGGCAGCGGCGCCAGTTTGATCTTGACCTGCCAATCAGCCGGTTCCAGCGTCAAGCTGGTCGAGGCGAGGAGCGCGGCCATCGTCAGCATCATTTGCACTTCGGCCAGGCCGGCGCCGAGGCAGGTATGCCCGCCGAGGCTGTAAGGCGTAAACGCGCTGGCCTGCCGATGCTCGTTGCGCGGCTCCTGGTAGCGATCAATATCGAAAACGTCGGGGTTCGGGAAGAAAGACGGCAGACGGTGCGTGACCGCGTTTGCCACCAGGACCTCGGCGCCAGCCTCGACGCGATGGCCCGCAAACTCGAACGGCTTGACCGCGGTGCGCGGCGTGAACGGAGCGACAGGGTACAGGCGCAAGGTTTCCAGGGTCGCGCCGTACAACGCCTTCAAGTCCTTCAGCGCGTGCAGCGGCGGCACGCCGTTGGCAATCATCGCCTGCGCTTCTGCAGTCACCCGCGCCAGCGCCTCTGGATGCTTGAGCAGCGCGTAGAGCATGAACGTCAGGGTGTTGGCCACCGTGTCAATCCCCGCGAAAAATGGCGCGATGGCCGACACGACCAGTGCATTCTCAGCAAATGGCTGGTCATTTTCGTCGCGCGCGGCCAGGAGATCATCAATCAGATCCGGCGGGCGCGTGGCGCCAGGAGAAACGGCCTGGTGCGCGGCGATCACCTCGCGCGCCAGAGCGAACACGCTGGCCTTGGCGCGGCGATAGCCCGGTGTGCGCAGCATGAACGCCGGCCACATCTTCAGCACGCTGGCCCGCATGATCACGTTCAGAAAGGTTTGCACATCCTCGAAATAAGCGCCTGGTTGGCGTCCGACCAGCACCCAACCCAACTGCTCAGCCACCAGGCGCTGGAACATGTCCAGCACGGGCACCGTCTGCCCCGGCTGCCAACTGCTGGCGCGCTGGCGCACCATGTCCGCCACCGCGTTGACATGCGGCGCGATCATTTCACGGCCGTAGCCGCGGCGCATGACTTTGCGCAGCCGACGATGCGGCTCGCCATCCAACGCCACCAAAAAGACCCGAGTCCCCATTTCGTCGGCAAATCCCCCGAACAGTTCCTCGCTGCCGAAGTGTTCGTCGCCGGCGCGGGCAAGAAATTGGTTTGCCTCCAATCCCGCCAGCACGGTCAACCGGCGATTGAGTGCACGCACGCGAAAGATTGGGCCAAATTGCTGGTAGCAAGCCGTTAGATAGCTCACTGGATCGTTCATCAGCTGAAGCCCGCTGCCGAGCACCGGCAAGCCAGGCACCCACGGCGGCAGCGGAGCCGTGCTCGGCCCACTGCGCCACATTGTCGTCGAAGCTGTCATGTTCTCACCCCGTTTTTCGTTATGCAGACGCTTTCTGCACACCTGTCAACCACATACCCACCGCTTCCTGCGCAATGCGTCCCCAATCGGCGCCCTCCGGTTCCAGAGCGCCCTGCAGCATCAACCCTGCGCCCAACGAAACCAGGACGCGGGCCGCGGCATCAGTATCCACGGGGCGCAAACTGCCTTCCATTACGCCTTGCGCAATCAGCTCCGCAAAGGCATCCCGAAAGCGCCGATAGGGCTCGATGGTGGCCTGCCACACGGCCGGCTCCCTGGCTGCCTGACGCCAAAACTCCAGGAACATCGGAACCTGTCCCGCGGCCGATTCGAGGACGCCAGTCACCATCCCCGCCAGGTCGAGCAAGCGGGCCGGCACGCTCTCGTTGGCGCCGCGCACCGCGCGCAGTTGTCCATCCATGCCAGACAGCCACTGCTCGAACAGCGCCATGAACGCGGCTTGCTTGCTGGGGAAATGATGATAGAAGGCGCCCTTGCTGACGCCGGCGTGCGCGCAAATCTCCGCCACCCCCGTGGCGTCATAGCCTGACCGGGTAAAGCAACCCACGGCGGCCTCCAGAATACGCGTGCGCGTCTCGTCGCTGCGCTGCTGATGCGTCATGCATTCTCCTGTAAATACATACCGACCGGTCGGTTTTTATTTTAGCGCCAGGGAGCAGGCCTGTCAAATCGCATGCGGCCATGCGCGCAAATCATAAGTCAAAAAACTGAAGGCCACGGAGAGGAATTGTCAAACCTATGAGGTAGTCAGATGGGCGTGATTGGCGTGGTTTCTGGGCCCGCGGCGGCCCAGGCAGCGCCCCACAGGCCCAGGACGGTCCACGTCAAGAGGCGGCCTTGGGTGGCTTGAAACGGGTAATAATCGAAGAGGCCGATCGCGAACCGCGCCAGCAGCGCCGCCGTTGGCCCCAGCAGAGAAGCCGCGGAGGTTGGCCGCCTGATCCAGCGGATCAGAGGGGCCAACATGAGCCAGAGCCAGAGAAGCCCGCCGATGGGGCCAAGTTCAACCAAAACAAGCAAGGGTGTGACATGGACCGGCTGCGGCGCGTAGGGCCAAAGCAAATCAAGGTTGCCGGCCAACGTGAGGCGGGTGAACTGCGCCAGGCCTATGCCGGGCCAGGGTGCGGTGATCAAATGGCGCCACGCGATCGCAATCGTTGCACCGCGTTCATGGATAGACCGCGCCTCCGCGCTGGCGCCGGTGAGACCCAGACGGCTGGCAAGAATGGGCCAGGTCAACGCGCCGAAAACAAGGGCAGCGGCAATCACCACCCACATTGCGCGGCGCACCAGACGGCGGCGCACGGCCGGTGAGCGGCTGGACAGGATATGGCTGCCGATGAACAGACCGCCCAACGCGGTGCCAATCCAGGTGGCGCGGGAGAAAGCGACAGCCAGCCCTGCGCCGGTCAACGTCAGCCCCAGGTACCAGGCCCAGCGTTTGCGTACGTCGCCCGCGGTCACGGTTGCCAACGCCAAAAGGAACGCCACCGACAGGCAGCCGGCCAGGATGTTCGGATGCTGAGTCAGGCCGTAGGGGCGAAGCCAGCGCACCCCGGCAGCATAGACCACGCTCACGCCTGGCATTTGCTGACTGAGCGGCACTTCACCGACGAAGCCCAACCCGACGGCGTGTTGTAAGACCACCTGCGCCAGCGCGATCACCGCTTGCAGTGAGCTGCCCACCAGCAGCAGCGCAGGCGCCGCACGGCGCAGCCAGGGTGATCCGGCGAACACCAATGACCACAGCGTCACCAGGCTGAGGCGTGCAGCCTGATAGAGCGCAAGGTCACGATCGGCGGCCACCGTGACCAGGGCAAACGCCAGAAGTGGGAGCGCCAACAGCGGCCATAACATCCACCCAGGGAGCGCAGACAGATCGGGCTTGGTCACGAACCACGCCGTCACCGCGCACAACAGCAGCGCATCGGTGGCGTAGAGCGAGAAATCAGTCAATTCGTGGAAAAGAATCCCCTCAAAAGGGCGACGCACCAGGATTAGGTGCCACCACCAGGGCAGCAAAACCAGGGCCACGGCGCCGGCGCTGTTACGCGCGGAAATGATGAACGTGCGAATGGACAAAAGATGACCTCGTGAGCCGGCCTCGGTGGGCGCCGGCCCAGCTGCCGCAGGCAGGATGACAATCATGAAGATAGCACGATTCTACCACACTGTGAGCAGATCGAAAATTCTCTTGTTGAAATGATGTCTGCGCTTGGCAAGTCGGGCAATTGTGACTATAATCGGTTCCATGCGCACACGATGGTTCGTCAAGAAAATGGGTGGTCAAGCGGCCGCAAGTGGTAGGCATGTGGACGCGCGCGAGCTGCCTCGGTCGTGGATGACGCCCACAACTCATGGATTCACTTTTAGTTTCTTGGCGGCCTTGTTGGCCCTGGGGCTGCTCAGCGCCTGCAATCAGCCCACTGCGCCGGTGATAACGGCGACGGCTGCTGCATCCAGCGCAACCGTGGTTTTTCCCAGTCCCACGTCAAGTCCCGCGGCGTCCTCGACGCCCACAGCGGAGCCGTCCATCACAGCGCCGCCCCTGGCGACGGCGACGCAAACGTCTACCACCTTGCCCACGCCGACCTCCACTCACACCAACACGCCCATGCCATCCCCCACCATGGCCGTCACATCCACGCCCACGGCGCCGCCGCCAACACTGGCGACCACCCCCACCGCCGCGCCAACGGTCAGTTTGTATGAACGACAAATCACGCTGAGCGCCTACCCCTATGCGGCTTTCCAGCGGGAAGTCACCGATTCAGCATTCAACTGGTCATGGCGCATGCTTGACCGTGCGGCTTACGACGCCGCACAGCCGCAGCCAACACCCCAGACGCTGCGCGAGGTCGTGCTGGAAAACGAGTTTCTACGCCTGGGCGTGTTGCCCGATTTGGGCGGGCGCCTGATCGAATGCTATTACAAGCCGACGCGCCACCAGGTGTTCTATCGCAATCCGGTGCTCAAACCGTCGCCCTGGGGACCGCCCGCGCGCGATGGACTGGAAGCTGGTTGGCTGGCGGCCGGCGGGGTCGAATGGGGCATCCCGGTTGAGGAACATGGCTACGCATGGGGCGCGCCGTGGGGCTACGATACGCTGCAACCCAGCCCCGACGAAGCAACGATTACCGTTTTTCAAGAACCAAAGGGACGCTTGCAGATCAGCGTGGACATCACGCTGCGCGCGGGCGAAGCCGCGTTTACGGTGCGCACGCGGCTGACGAATGCCACCAACCAGACAGCCACGTTCGCGTATTGGGTCAACGCTATGCTGGCGCCTGGCGGGCGCAATCGTCCTGGCCCAGAACTGCGCCTGATCCTGCCCATCAACGAGGTCACGGTTCATTCAACGGGCGACAGCACGCTGCCGGGCAGCGGCCAGGCCATGAGTTGGCCCACCTTCCAGGGGCGCGACCTCAGCCGCCTGGGTAACTGGCGCCAGTACCTGGGATTCTTTGCCAGGCCCGCGGCCGCCGCTGGCTTTGCGGGCGTGTATGACCTCGCCGCGGATGAGGGCCTGGCGCGCGTGTTCCCGGCCGATGTCATGCGCGGCGTGAAGTTCTTTGGCTTGGGCTGGACTGATCCTCTGCCGGCCGCGCTCTACACGGATGACGGCTCCAGTTATGTCGAAATGCACGGCGGGCTGGCGCCGACGTTCGATGAGCGCGTCAACTTGGGTGCGGGTGAAACCCTCTACTGGGAGGAAACCTGGTTTCCTGTGGCCGGCATTGGCACGTTCGTCTACGCGGATCAGGATGGCGCCGTCAACCTGCGCACGACCGCGCAGGGCTTGCAAGTGGCCATTTTTCCAGTGCATTCCTTCAGCGGCAAGCTGACCGTATCGGTGGACGGTGCGGCGATTGCCAACCTGCCGGTCACGCTGAATCCTGCGCGACCCTTCGACCAAGTCATTCCCGTACCGGCAAACGTTCCAACGCGCGCCCCCGTAGCCATCCAACTGCTGGACGCCGAAGGTACGGCTATTCTACAATTTGAGCAGGAGATGACGCTCAGGTGACATCCTTTGACGCCGATTTGATTCCTCTAAGCGCCCCGGCGACCGATGTCCACGAGGCGCCGCCCTCAGCCAGTGCGCCGGCCCAGGTTCAGCCGCCCGCCGCAGGCCAAGAGAAGGGCCAACCGGCCGCGCGAACCACATCGCGACGACGCTTGCGCCCGGCTGCGCGGCGCTGGCGCGGGCCAAGCTGGCGTTGGCTCACCGTCTACAGCCTGGTTCTGATCGTGGGGCTTGTGGGTGTGCTGCTTGCAGGCTTTTGGGGCGTGCGCGCGGGCCTGGAACAGCGCAGCATGGCGCAGGCCACGGCCGTCGCTGATCACTACCAACGCGGGCTGACCCACGCCGCCGCGGGCGAAAATGCACTGGCGCTGGCTGAGTTCGAGGCGGCGCTGCGTCTGCAGCCCGCCAATGTGGAGGCGCGCGCAGCCATGCTGCGCGTGATGGCGACCACGGCCACACCGCAGCCCACGTCGCCGCCGGTGCCAACGCCAACCCCGCCTCCGGTCAGCACACCCTACACACTCGATGTCCTGCTGGGCGAAGCCCAATCGCTGTATGATCAGAAAGAGTGGGCGCAGGCTGCCGAGCGCCTGGAGCGCATCCGCGCGACAGATGCCGCCTATCAAGCAGATACCGTCACGAACCTGCTGTACAAGATATACTACACGACGGCCGCTGACTTGATCGCCGCGGGCCGGTTGGAAGAAGGGATTCGGCAGAGCGAACGCGCGCTGGCGCTGCGTCCAAATGACAAAGCCGCGCTGGAGCAGAAGCAGCTCGCCACGGCCTATTTGCAGGCCATGGGCTATTGGCAGGCCAACTGGCAAAAGGCTGTTATGGCTTTTGCGGACTTGTACAAGCTGCAGCCCAACTACCTGGATGTTGAAACGAGGTTGACCAAGGCAGCCATTGCCTACGGCGATTCGCAGGCCCAACGCGGCGCCTGGTGTGATGCCGTGGCGCAGTATACCATTGCACTGGAAGTGCAGCCCAGCGCCGCGTTACGCGCGACGCGCGACGCAGCCAGTAGCCGTTGCAACGATCAAGCGGCCGCGGCCACGCCCACGGCTGGCGGCGGGGGGACTGCCACCAGCCCTGAAGGCACGCCGTCGGCCGCACCCGCAGGCGCGCTTGCGAACGGACGCATCTATTTCTCCACCTGGGATGACGACCGCAACAACTATGTGCTCTACCGGGTGACGGCTGCGCCGGGCGCGCGGCCAGAAGCCCTGGTGAGGAATATGCGGCAGCCGCGGGTGGCGCCGGGCGGCGCTCGCCTGGCTGTGCGCAATGTCAGCGGAGGTGAGATTGGGCTTACGACCATCACCGCGAAGGGCGACACCGTGCGTCGCGTCACCACCTTTGCTGAAGATGGGAATGCCGCCTGGTCGCCAGACGGCCAGGAATGGGTCTTTGCCTCCAATCGTGAGGGCGACCGCCGCTGGCGCCTCTACCACGCCTGGGCCGAAGGCACGGAGGCCACGGAGTATATCGTGTTTGGGCGCAGCCCGGCCTGGTATCCTGGGAAAAATATCGCCTATGAGGGGTGCGACGATCAAGGCAACCGCTGTGGCCTGTGGCAAATGACCCCTGACCGCGCCCAACGTACGCCGTTGACCGATGTCGCAGGCGACACCTCGCCGGCCTGGTCGCCTGGCGGCAGCCGCCTGGTCTTTATGTCAGCGCAGCGTAGCGGCAACTGGGACATCTTCATGCGCGACTCCAAAACCGGCAAAGTGACGCCGATCGCCGCCAGCCCTGGCATCGAGGGACTCCCCACCTGGTCGCCTGACGGGAACTGGATCGCATTCCTCTCCAATCGTGATGGCGCGTGGGCTTTATACATCACCCAGCCAACCGGTTCGCCAGTGCGCTTGCTCAGTCTGCCCGGCGCCCTGCCAGAGTGGATGGATGAGCAGATTACCTGGGGGCCCTAACTATTGATGCCTTTGTGTTTGCCCGCTCCCCGTTTTTGCAGTATACTAAGCGCCTGTTCGGGGCGTAGCGCAGTTGGCAGCGCACAGCGTTTGGGACGCTGGGGTCGGAG
>CAZEPA010000074.1:0-11578 GCA_964513955.1 uncultured Anaerolineae bacterium
TTTTACCTGGGCATCGTTTCAACGGGCTGACCGCGGCAGCAGGCGCAGCAGCAAGGCTAACGCCAGGCGGCGGCCGGGGCCGTAGTGACGTTGGTAAAAGGTGCGCAGAGAGGCGTAGTACGCGGCCGGCGCGCGACGGTTTTGCTTGAGCGACTGCCCGCCGACATGCACCACGCGCGCCGCCGGCTCGCGCCACACCTCCCAGCCAGCCTGGCGGCCGCGCACACACCAGTCGTTGTCCTCGAAGTACATGAACATTGCCTCATCCAGACCGCCGATTTGGGCGTAGACCTCTCGTCGGGCCAGCAAACACGCGCCGCTGACCCAATCCACGCGCGCGGCCTGGCCTGCCCCCCAATCGTGCAGGGGGCCGCGCCGCATGAAGCGCCGGGCGTTGCGGCGCAGTAAGTAACCCACGGTGGGGTCGCCGCCAAATCCATAGGGCTGCGGGCTGCCATCGGTCAGCGCGAGCGCGGGGCCGACGATGCCGGCAGCCGGGTGCGCCTGCAAAAAACGCACCAGCGTCGAGATGGCGCTTGCGTCTGGTTCGGTGTCGGGGTTGAGCAAGAGCAGGAAGTCGCCCTGGGCCACGGCCAGGCCCTGGTTGTTTGCTTTCGCATAGCCAGGGTTGCTGTCGTTGTAGAGATAGGTCACGCTAGGGAAGGCTGCGCGCACGGCCTGGCTGCTGCCGTCGCTGGAGGCATTGTCCACCACGATCGTTTCCCACGTCACGGGCGCGCACGCGGCCGCCAGTCGCGCCAGGGTGCGCAGAAGCAGATCTTTGACATTCCAGGTCACGATAATGACCGAGACGGTTGGCTTTGGCATGGATGGCCTCTTGAATTTTGGCTGCCAATGCAAAGGCGCAGGCGTGCGGGACATTCCTCTTTTCTTGCGCCTTGGCGTCAGAGCCTCTTGCACTGGCTCCCGGGAATTCCTAAAGTTCGTCCAGGAGGCTGCGGAAGATTGCCGCCAGCTGGCCCGTTAGCTGCCGGCGCTCGAACTGCTGCTGAGCGGCGGCAAAGCCCGGCCAAGAGACGCCGCTTGCCTGGCGGCCGACCAGTTCGCGCAGCGCGCGCGTGATGGCGGCCGGATCATCAGGCGCAACCGTGATGCCGAGGCTGTACTGCTCTACGATGCTGGCCGCGGCGTTGTCCACGGCCAGGGCCAGGATGGGGACGCCCGCGCCGATGTAATCGAACAGCTTGAGCGTGGCGACGCTGCGTTGGCCCGGCGCGGTGATGAGCAGCAGCGCGTCGGCGTCGAGCTGCGCCTGGTGCGCGTCACGCCGCGGCACGGCGGGTTGAAACTCAACGACGCCAGTCAGGTCATGCCTGGCAGCGGCCGCCTGTTCGGCCGGGCTGACGTCGCCGATCACGATCACCTGCAGCGGGATGGCCGGCTGCTCCTGCACGAACTGCGCCAGGCCCGCGAAAAAGGCTTCGGCTGAGGTGCCCTGGCGACTTGACGAGAGCGCGCCCGTGTACACCAGGCGGAAAACGCCGTCCGCCGGCCGTTGACGCCGCAGCCCCGCAAATTCGGTCGCATCGAAGCCATTGGTGATGACGTGGATGCGCTTAGCCGCAGCGGGGTAACGCGCCCGCAGGTCATCGGCAATCGGACTCGTGGCCGTGGTCACGGCTTGGGCCGCGGTGACAACGCTTGCCTCCAACCGCTGTTCGAGGCCGCGGCGCCAGGCTGCCCGGCGCACGGCCGGATTGGGCGGCTCGAACAGCCAGCCGTCACGCAGGTCCGCTACCCAGGGCAGCCGATGGCGCTGCGCCAGTTGACGCGCCACGAGATGGGCGGTTTCGGGCGGCGAGGTGCTGAAGATCAAGGTCGGACGCTGCTGCGCAATCAGCCGGCTGCCCAGGCGCACCGCCGGCAGCAGCCAGCCCAGCTTGGTGTCTGGCAGGAGGAGCTGGTCGCGCAGACGGCCAAGCAGGCTTTGATTGCCCAGCGTGGCAACGCGGAACTGCACCTCCTGCGCCACGCCCGCGGTCTGCCGCCGGCGCAGACCGCTGAACAGCGCGTGGATCAGGTCCGCCGCGCGGTAAACCTGGTTCGCCGCGTCGTCGGCTTGACCGCCGTAGCGTCCCGTGGTCAGGATCAACGGCTCGAATCCGTATGCGGGCAGATACTGCGCAAACTTCAGGATGCGCTCCGCGCCCGCCGACAGAATTGGCGGGTAATCATGCACCACGATCAAAACCTTGTGGTCACTGCTGAATGCTGAATTCTGAATGATGAATAACTCCCCATCATCAACCTGCTTACCCACCACATCCTCCATTCACGGCGTTTTTTGCGAAAACGCCAAGCATTCAGCGTTCCTCATTCAGCGTTCTTTTCCCCGGCTTTTGGTCTATAAACCGTCGCAGCCACAGCTCGGTGTTGAACCAGCGCCACAGCAGCAGGCGCCGATCATCCTGACCGCCTTGATGTTCTTGGAAGACCTGATCTACGACGGCCGCGTTCCAGTAGGGTCGTTGGCGAAAACTGGCGCTGGCAAAGACCTCGCGCAAGGTTGGCTTCAGTGTGGTGCGGAACCAGGCCGCTTCCGGCGTACCAAAGGCCATCTTATCCTGTCGCTGTGCAATCGCGGGCGGCAGCACATCGGCCAGCGCGCGACGCAGCAGCCATTTGGTCTCGCCATCGCGCAGCATGAAGCGGGCCGGCAAAGCGAACGCGAATTCGACCAGGCGATGATCGAGGAAGGGCACACGCGCCTCGATGCTGAAGGCCATGGAGTTGCGGTCTTCGTAGTGCAGGAGCGATGGCAGATGCAGCGTGGTGAGATACTGGTACATCTGGCGGCGCAGCGGATCGCGATAGGGCGCGGGCATTTCCAGCCACGGCTGGCTTTGGGCGGCCCAGGCCGATCCAAGCCAGGGGGGTCGCGTGCGTCCACGGCCCGCCTGGATGCGGCCGCGCACGGCGGCCGGCAAGAACAGGCCCAACGCGCCGGTCAGCAGAATGCGCGGCGGTACGCCATGGCGACCGCGAAAGCCTTCCAGCTCACGGCTCAGCCCGGCAAAATCGGCGTGACGCAGGCGGTTGGCCCACAGGCCGGAAAAGAACGGATGATAGCCGCCCAGAATCTCGTCGCTGCCCTGGCCGTCGAGCATCACCTTGATGCCCTGCTGCCCGGCAAGCTGCATGACGCACCACTGCGCCACGATGCTGGTGGAGCCGAACGGCTCTTCCTGGCGCCAAATCAGGTCAGGCAGCAGGTCGTTCAGCGCCTCGGCCTGCGGAAAGGCAAAGAAGGCCTGCGCGCCGGTCTGCGCGATGACCTCACGCGCAAAGCGGCGCTCATCGAAGGCAGGATCGTCGAAGCTGGCGGTGAAGGTGCGCTGGCGTTCGCCGATCATGGCGCGATCCACGCCGTCGGCGTCAAGCAGGCGGGCGATAGCGCACACGATGGCCGATGAATCCAACCCGCCGCTCAGGCAGGTGCCGATGGGCACATCGCTTTGCAGGTGCAGGCGCACGGACTCAAAGAACAGCTCATGCAGCCGTTCGGCTGCGGCCTGGTCGCTCAGATCATCCAGGCGTTGATCGGGGTTCAAATCCCAGTAGCGCTGGATGACCAGGTTTCCCTCGTGGTACACCAGCCGGTGCGCGGGCGGCAGCTGCCGAATGTCGGCAAACATCGTTTCCGCCGTGTGATCCAAGTAGCCGTATACCAGATAATCGTAGAGGCGATCGTTGTTAGGCCGGCGGGGCGTGGCGGTATCGGCCAAAAGGGCTTTGATCTCCGAGGCAAACAAAAAGCGCTCGGCGTTGGCATGGTAGTAGAACGGCTTGATGCCGAAGCGGTCGCGGGCGGCAAACAGCCGCTGGCGGCGCTCATCCCAGAGCGCAAACGCAAACATGCCCTCGAAGCGCCGCACGCAATCGTCGCCCCATTGTTCGTAGGCATGCAGAATGGCCTCGCTGTCGCTGCGGGAACGGAAGATGTGGCCGGCCGCCTCCAGCTCGCTCACCAGGCTGCGGTAGTTGTAGATTTCGCCGTTGAAGACCAGCCACAGCGTGCCGTCCTCATTGGTCATCGGCTGATGTCCGGCCGGCGAGAGATCAAGGATCGCCAGGCGCCGAAACGCCAGCCCGACCGACCCGTTCTGATAGGTGCCCTGGTCGTCCGGGCCGCGGTGACGCAGCAGCTCGGCCATCTCTTCCAGCTGCGCTGATTCCACGGGGCGCTGATCCCCGCGGCAAATGCCGGCAATTCCACACATACGGTTCTAGCTCCTCGCCGTTGGCAGCGACGCGTAGAGATCGAGCAAGCGCGCGGCCTGCTTTTCCCAGTTGTATTCCAGGCGCGCCGCGGCCAACCCCGCGGCGCGCATCGCCGCCGCGCGTACGGGCGTGCTCAAGACGTCGCTAATCGCGGCCGCCAGGGCGGCCGGCGTCGGCTGGGTTAACGTGATTCCTGCGCCGGTGGCGCGCGCGACGCGGCCGATTTCCGGCCAGTCCGTCGCCACAAAGGGCAGGCCGGCCATCATGTACTCGAACAGTTTGTTGGGCATGGCAAAGCGGTCGTTCTTGTTGCGCCCGGCCAGCAGAATCATGCCCACATCGGCCGAGGCGGTTGCGCCCAGCAGTTGGTCCGCCGGCAGCGCGTCGAGCATGAAGACGCGGGACGACAGGCCCAGCCGCGCCGTTTCCTGGCGAATCGGCTCCTGGTAGGTGCCCAGGTTGAAGCCGAGGAAGGTCAGCACCACGGTTTCTGGCAGTAAGGGCAACGCTTGCACCAGTTCGAGCAGGTGGCGGTCGGGGAGGACCGCGCCTTGCAGCAGGATGATGCGCTGCTCGGCGCGCAGCCCCAGGCGCTGGCGCAGATACGACGAGCCGGCCGCCATATCCTGGTAGCGCGGGGTGTTGAGAACGAGCCTGGGCGGCGGAATGTGGTAGCGGGCCGCCAGTTCGTCAACGATAGACTGGCTGACGGTAATCACGGCCGCGGCCTGCCCAATCAGGCGGCGCTCCAGGCGCGCAAAATTGCGCTGCGCCAGGGTCTGTTTGACGCGGCTGGGCCAGGGCACGCTGGCCGCGGCCGACCCCAGCGTCATCTGATCCACGAACAGCTCGTGCGCATCATAGACCAGGGGCGCGTGCCAACGCTGCGCCAGCGCAGCCGCGGCGGGCAGCGTGTCGAGGTCGTGCGCGTGCACCACGTCCGCGCGTAGAGCGGACGCCGCGGCCAGCAGCGCGCCGCTGCCTCCCCACCGCCAGAGATCAGCCGCGTGATCCGCCGCGCGCCGCCAGCCGGTTGCGGCTTGCCAGGCGGGCGGCGGCGCAGCCACAGCAGTGGGTTTGTCCGCTCCATCCCAGCCCAAGCGGGGGATGTCGGTGGGGCGAATGTGACTCACGACGGTCACGCGGTAGCCGGCCGCGGCCTTCGACAGGCTCAGGCCCCGTGCGGTGAGCCTGTCGAACCGCAGTCGAGCCGCCAGGGTTTCGGCCTCGCGACGCACACGGTTGTCGTGCAGTAGATTGCTGGTGACCAGCATGAGAACGTGGGTCATGATTGCCGTTCCTGGTTGATGCGGCTGCCGCCGCGGCTCACCGAGCGGTAGAAGAGCACCGCCGTCAAGAAGATGGCGCTGTAGGCAATCGTGGAGGCCCAGGAGGCCCCCAGAACGCCCCAACGCGGGATAAGCAGGAGATCGAAAATCACGGTCAACACCAGCGCCAGACCGGCGTTAACCGAATTGTAGTGGACAAAGCCGCGACCGGCAATCTCGTTGGTCAGCACTTTGCCGCCGCCCAGGAGAATGACGCCTGGCAGAAGGGCGAGGAGCGGCTGATACGCGGCCAGGAAAAGGTCCGAATAGATAGTCTGGATCAGTTGGCGGCCGAGCAGCGCGATGAAGATGCCCCCGACCACGGTGATGCCCAGGGTGAGCGCGAAGATGCGCGGCGTCAGACGATTCAGATCTTCCGTGCGTGAAGCCGAAGCCTTGGGAAAGATGACGAAACTGACGGCATTGGGCAGGTGCCAAAGCAGCTCGGCCAGCGCAACGGCTGCAGTATAGATGCCGACGGCCGCAGGGCCGAGCAAGATGCCGACGATGAACAGATCGAGGCGGTAGTTGAAAAACTGCAGCAGGTTGCCCACATAGCCGCGCAGGCCAAAAGCCAGCGTTTGGCGCAGAATGGCTGAATCGTAGTGCGGACGCAGGCGGCCGCCCGCGCGCCACACCTGCCAGGCCAGGAGGATCGTCACGCCGAGCGCGGCGCCCACCGCGGCCACCACGGCGCCGTTGATGCCCCAGCCGAGGCCGATGACCAGGAGGATGGTCAAGCCCAGCGTCAGGATGCTCTGCAAGAAGGTAATTACGTTGACGGTGCGAATGCGCTGCATGCCCTGTAGAATGGCGCTGAAGAAACTGTTGACGACAGCGCCCGGCAGCCCGACCGTCGCCAGGACGATGAGCGACGCCGGCACACTCGGCGCTAACCGCTGCAGGAGGCCGGTCGCCAGGCCCAGGGCAGTCAAAATCAGGCCGGCCACGACGCCCACCAGAGCCAGCAGCGTTGCGTTTTGGGTGACCTGGGCTACGGAAAGGCGGCGCGAGCCGACAAAGTAGACGTTGGCGGCCGGGATGCCGCCGCTGAGGAACAAGGCCAGCGTGGATGGAATCAGCAGCGCCAGGGCCAGGCTGCCTTTGCCCTCCGGGCCAAGCCAGCGCGCGACGATGGCGGCATTGGCGACGCCGATCACCAGGGATACCACCTGGGTCAGGAAGGTGGTCGCCACGTTGCGGGCAAACGTGCTGCGCACCAGCCGCAGCCCGCGTTGAATTTCAGTCTGCATGGGCAGGCGCCTGCGCCACGAGAATCAAGCCGTCGCCCCAGAACGACGTCGTGCGGTAAAGCGCGGAGGCGAGCAGGCGTCTGGGCAGCGAGCGGATGTAGTCAACGCCGCGGCCGAGTAGATGGGGCGCAACGCCGTTCGCGGTGCGGGGCAGGGCCGCCGCTGAAGACGGTGCGGACGGCGCTGGTCTCCGCAGCAGCCGTCGCACCACATTCGGCAGACCGGCGCGCGGCTGAAAGGTATAGGCGTAGACTGCGGTCACGTCGAAGCCGCTCTTGCGCAGCAGATTGGTGGCGGTGACGTAGGAAAACCAGTAGTTGTGATCGGGATGCACGTACTCAATGCCACGCAGCAGCCAAAGCAGGGTTTGGATACGAAAGGCGTTGGGCACCGTGATGATGAGCTCAGTTTGGCCTGGCGCCAGCAGTTGTCGCGCCGCCTGCAGGAACTGCACGGGGTTGGGCAGGTGCTCGATCACTTCGGTCGCCAGGACCAGGTCGAACCGCTGGCCGCTGAGCTGGGCCAGGATGGATGGCTCGCAGATGTCGCCCGCGATGAGATGATCGAAGCCCTGGCTGGCGAGGAATTGGATGCCTTCCTGGTCAATATCCACGCCCCACAGCTCGGAAGCGACGGCCGCCAGCTTTTGGTGCATCAGCTCCTGGCGCGCGAACCGCGCGTGCAGCAGGCCGGCGTCCACGCAGCCCAGGTGCAGGACGCGTTTTCCGGCCGCGCGCGCCAAGATCAGGTCTTGCCGCCCCGCCAGGAGCGGGACCGCGGGAAGTTTCGTCATCACATTCATTGCTTCAGCACGCTCCGGTAAATTGAGTCGAACGTTTGGCCGATGGCGGCCGGTGAATAGGCGGCTGCGCGCTGCGCCATAACGCGCCGATCGAAACGCTCCGGCTGCGTCAGCGCGGCCGTCAGCGCCCCGGCCAGGGCCGGCGCATCGCCCGGCGGCGTCAGGATGCCGACCGCGTCATCCACGATCTCGGGAATGCCGCCCACACGCGAGGCGACAATGGGCACGCCGCTGGCCATGGCTTCGAGCAGGACGCAGGGCATGTTCTCCCACTGGCTCGCCAGCACAAAGAGGTCCGCCTGACGCAAAAAGGCGGCCACGTCGGCTTTCGGCCGCGTGCCGTGAAAGGCGACCTGCTCGGTCAGGCCAAGCTCGGCCGCCAGCGCGGTGTAGGCCGCGCGCTGCGGCCCGTCGCCGATGACATCCAGGCGCCAGCGCAGCGGCGTCTCTTGCAGGCGACGCAGTGCCTGCAACAGATCGGGGATGCCCTTGATTGGCACCAACGAACCGACGCTCACGATGCGCAGTGGATCGTTGGGCGTGCGCGCCGGTCCCGGGTAGAACAGCTCATTGTCCACCACGTTGCCCACGATTTGGAAGCGGGCGCGAATGCCGTGCTGCTCGATGCCGATCTGCAGCGCGCGGCTGACCGGCAGGGCCAGGGCCGCCTGCTGGAAGGCGATGCGCGCTTTCCGAACTTCGCCGGGTGGCAGCGTATGGCGCGGAAACGCTGAGAAGTGCTCCGTGACGACGTAGGGGAGGCGCAGCCATTTGCTGAAAAGGGCAGTTGCAAACCCGGCATCGTAGACATGCGCATGGAGGAGATCGGGCCGAAAGCCGGCGCGGTAGACGGCGCGCAGCGCCTGCCCAACGGCGATCAGGTGAACGGCCAACGACGTTTTGGGCACACGCGCCGGGCGATACCAGGCGCGCACGGTGGGCAGGCCGGCCGTCAACGCAGGGTCGGTCTCGGTTTCCACCTGCCACAGCCGGGCCAGATCTCGCCGCGGCTCCGGGCAGTGCAGCACGGCGACGTCATCGAAGCGTGCAACGGCCAGCGCGTGTTCACGCACAAAGGTGCCTTCGTAAGGCGCGGCCGCCGTGGGATACCAGGCAGTGATGAAAAGCACGCGCAGTCGGCGGTCAGGCACGCGGGCGTCGGGCGGAATGGTCATGGCGCAGCGACCTGCGGCCGGGCAGAATGGGTCGCAGCCAACAGACCGACAATGCGCTCGGCGGCATGGCCATCGCCAAACAGGGGCGACGGCGCCGTGGTGGGCCACGGTCGGCGCGCCGCTTCAATCACCTGGCCGGCGTCGCCCCAGGCCAGGCGGTTCCAGCCGGCTGCGATCGTTTCCACCCATTCGGTCTCTGGCCGCACGGTGACGCAGGGCACGGCAAAGCAGTAAGCCTCCTTTTGCACACCGCCCGAATCGGTGACGATCAACGCGGCGGTCTGCTCAAGCGCCAGCATGTCCAGGTAGCCAATCGGTTCGAGCGCGATCACGTTGGCCGGCAAGGTGAGGCCGCCGCGGGTCAGCGCGGCGTGGGTGCGGGGGTGGACGGGAAAGACAACCGGCATTTGCAGGCCCGCCAACGCCTGGAGGACAACGGCCAGGCGGGCCGGGTCATCGGTGTTATAGGGTCGGTGAATAGTGGCGAGCGCGAAGCCGGCCGGCGGCAGCCCCAGACGCTCCAGCAGGGTCGAGCGCATGCGCGCCAGCGCGCCATGCCTCTGCAGCGCGTCCAGCATCACATCGCCGACCAGGTGCACCCCGTGCGCGATGCCTTCAGCCGCCAGCAGCTCGACGGCGGTGGCAGTGGGGCAGAGGAGCAGGTCGGCGCAGTGATCGGTGAGCACGCGGTTATGTTCTTCGGGCATCGTGCGGTTGAAGCTGCGCAGCCCGGCCTCTACGTGCGCCACGGGGATGTGCAGCTTGACCGCGGCCAGCGCGCCGGCCAGGGTCGAGTTGGTGTCGCCGTAGACGAGCACCCAGGCCGGTCTTTCGGCCTGCAGCACTTCTTCGATACGCTGCAGCATCTGCCCGGTCTGCCAGCCGTGCGGCCCAGAACCGATGCCCAGCTCATAGTCGGGGCGCGGAATGGACAGCTCCTCGAAGAACAGGTCGGACATCTCCCTGTCGTAATGCTGGCCGGTGTGAATGAGGATTTCGTGGTGCTGACCGCGCAGGGCCTGGCTGACCGGCGCGGCCTTGATGAACTGCGGCCGCGCGCCGACGATGGTGACGATTTTCAATGAACTGGACCCGTTTGACAAGGCATTGGCTGCCATACTCCAAAATAGGACAGGATTTACAGGATGGACAGGATTTGCCTGCAATCCGAGTCACCTTCGCTCTCAAGACGCTCTGAACGTCGCAAACGTCAAATGACACCTATCCTGTTAATCCTGTAAATCCTGTCAAAATAAGACAGGATTTACAGGACGCCAGCTCACTCCGCAAACTCGTCCGCGCTGACGTCGCGCACATATTTGGCCGGCGAACCCATGACCAGGGTGGCGGGCGGGACGTTGCGCGTCACGATGGAGCCGGCTGCGATGAAGGCTTCGGCGCCCACTTCGATGTTGGGCAGCAGGGTGACGTTGGCGCCGATGCGCGCGCCGCGGCGAATGGTGCAGCCGCCCCGTTCGGCAAAACGTCTGTCAGTGCGGCCCATGTAGTTGTCATTGGTAGTGACCACACACGGCGCAACAAAGCAGTGATCCTCGATCGTGACCCACGCGCACAGGTAGACGCCCGTTTGCAGCTTGGTGTAGTCGCCGATCGTGACTTCGTTCTCGATGGTGACATGGCTGCCGACAATGACGAAGCTGCCGATCTGACAGCGGTCGCGCACGAACGCGTGGTCGCCGATCATGGTTTTCTCGCCGATCGTGGTGCCGGTGTAGACCACCGCGCCGGTCCCGATAATGCAGTCCACGCCGATGTGCAGCGGCGGCAGGTTGGGCGGCGTCTTCACGGCGCTGGTGGGCGCGGGCCGCGGCGGCCGTCCCACCACAGCCTGATCGCCGATCCAGGCGCCGTCGCCGATGACCGTGCCGGCGTGGATGACTGCATGGTGGCCCAGCGTCACGCCTGCGCCGAGAACGACGTTTGCCTCGATCACCGCGTACGCGCCCAGGGTCACGTTGGGGCCGATGACCGCGGTGGGGTCAATGATGGTTGTCAAGAAAAGCTCCTGTAAGTACAAAGTGCAAAACACAAAGTGCCGCGTACATAGGGCAACGTGAAAAGTCGGAAGTGTTGGGCCGCGGTGCTCACGTTTTCGGCGCACGACGCGGCAGCGGCAAAACGACGCGAAACTCTGCGCCCCGTTCCTCGAACTCAACCTGCAAGCCAAGCTGTTTGGCTTCGCGCCAGACCATGGGCAGCCCGCGCCCCAGTTTGTCCACATAGCCCAGGTTTTCCATCAAGCGCACCAGGATGGGATTACGGGCAAAACTGGTGCCGACGGACAGCTTTTCAATGGTCACGGTGTTGGGCAGGCGGCCGGGGCTGATCACTTCGAGCCGGTCGGAGAACAGGAACAGCCGAATGTTGGAGCCAGAAATGCTGTAGTTACGATGAACGCACGCATTGACCAACAGCTCGCGAAAGACCTTATCCGGATAGTGCGGCTCCTCCTGGCGTTTGGCGCCGACGATGGTTGATCCGACGACGAGATTCGCCTTAATGGCGGCCAGACATTCGTCAACCTGACGCGGCAGCGGGCCAAAGATATTCTTCTTATCAATCAGGTCCGCGGCCAGCTCGCGGCCGGCGAAGTGTGCGAATGAGATGCCGCTGGCTGGAAGCAAGCGTTCAGGCGCCAGGCCAAAGACGAGCAAGCCCGCGACCGTCGGCTTAGCGGTCGGTCCCAAGAGGTCGGTTGCAGCCATGAGGCGTTCCCGCTCTGTCGGCGGCTCATCGAAGAACGCAACCTGGTAACGC
>CAZEPA010000075.1:0-11554 GCA_964513955.1 uncultured Anaerolineae bacterium
CTCATTCCAAAAAGAGCAAGGACTCATCGCGCGCGCCCTACGATCACACGAAGTTTGTGGAGTCCCGCAAGGTAATCATGCAGGACTGGGCTGACATCCTTGACTCATTGCAGGCAGGGAAACCCGTTGAAGGGGTCACGAAGGCGTTTGGCCCCATGTCGAAGCGTAGAACGGCGCTGCTCCGTGTCATAGAGCGCGAGTGATGTCTGCTGCTTGGCGAGTGGAATGCCTAATGCACGTGTAGCACCTTGAACTGAAGACGCAGAACGAGGACATTGGCACTCGACTAGGTTGGAGCATTCTTGGCGACCTGCAGTGCTCTGCGCTCGAACCGCTCTGAAACAACGTCGGCTTGTCCGCAGGGCCGCTGCAGGTGGGTCACGATCTCGTAGGGTCCGTCAGACAGCGGCCGTGTGTGAATGCCCCATCCCTGCGCATGCTCAATGCGCGATTGCGCGGATACCCCGACGCCGTAGCCGGCAGCGACCCATAGCGCGATCATCTCGAAGGAAGAGACACGCTGAATGTTCTGTTGACTCACCGCGGGAAGAGAAGGCAGCCGCTGATCCAGCAAAGGGCAATTCTCTGCAGGCCAGCGAAAGACGGAGTAGTCCAACAGTTCGGCGATCGTGAGCTTCGCCTGGTCAAGTAAGGGAAAGCGCAACGGCATGGCGACGGCCATGTTCTCGGTCCATAGAGGTTGGCTTTTCAGCGACGGATCGCTCGATCCTTCAAGCGTCATGCCCGCGTCGTAGCGGCCTTCCCGAAGTCCCGCAATCAAATCATCGGCTGTGACCTCATGAAACGAAATGGTGACTTCCGGCTCTTCCGCACGCTGCAACGCAAGCAATGCCGAAAGATGCGATGACGGTACGCCAGGCGCTATGGCAAGCCTGAAATTGGAAAAGGAAAACTGGCTGGTGGCGTCGTGCATGAGAGCCCCCACAAAGCGATCGGATCAAAAAGGCGAGCCACCATGATAGCCAAAAGAGATATCTTTAACGTGGTTAAATTCGGTCGATTGATCGACGCTTCTGGTGATGCAGAAGCGCAGCGTTCAACCGGGCCGCCCCCCTGGCACAACCACCTATGAAGCCGAGCCGGCACTGGCCTTCGGCCAAGCGGTGCGTGCTGCCCGCTTGGCGCAGGGAGTCGCTCAGGATGAATTCGCGTCCATGGCTGGTATAGCTCGCTCGCATATGGGCAAGATCGAGCGTGGGGAGCACATGCCCACGCTCGCATTGATACTGAAAATCTCCGCTGCCCTCAGCATAAGTGCGGCAGAGCTGATGAGTGCAACGGAACGCAATCTTCGTGCCGATGCCCAATCTTAAGTGGTGCGGTCCGTTGCGTCAGTCGCTCGAAGGGTCCCGGAGGCGGTCGATAAATCGCACCAGCGAAGCCGATGAGTTGCTGCTTTCGAGTCGAAGCAGGTAGGTGGTGATCACGGCTGTATCCAGCGCCAATGGACGGATCACCACGTCCGGTCGCTGGCTGACCGGAATCTTGGTCGCCGTCATGAAGCCCACGCCGTAGCCGGCACCGACCAAGGTGAGCATCATGTCCAGCGAGGAAACCTCCTCAACGACATTCAGTTTGTGTTCCTGGGTCTGCAGGAGGCGCGCCAACTCGCGGCAGTAGCCTTCGCACACCTGGGGATCGCACAGGACAAGAGGATGCCCCCGGAGTTCATGGAGTGGAACCTCCTTGTGGACGAGCAGTGCGTGCCGGGCTGGCAAGGCGACCACCAGCGGGTCCTGCCAGATAGGTTCGGCGACGATGCCATCACCGACGTCGGCGGTATGAGCGAATCCGATGCAGAAGTCGCCCGAGCGCAGGCCGCGCAACTGCTCGGCCAAAGGCACTTCGGACATCCGTATCTCGATCTCGGGTTCTTCGGCACGGCAACGGGCTAGAAACGCCGACAGCCGGGGATCGAGCGCGCCGTCGGATACGGCGATGCGCAGGCTGCCTCGCAAGCCCGCCGCGACAGCCTTGACGTTCTCGCGGGCCTGCTCCAGGACGGTGAATAGCCGGCGAGTGTCCTGCAGGAACACGGCACCCGCAGCGGTCAGTCGGGTGCCCCGGCGGTCCCGGTCGAAGAGCACAGCGCCTAACTCGTCCTCAAGCTCCTTGATGGCGCGGGACAGAGGAGGTTGCTCAATGTGAAGACGCTCAGCCGCCCGTGTGAAATGAAGTTCTTCGGCCAAAACGATAAAGCAACGCAGGTGCCGCAGTTCCATGAGCAATGTTCCTATTCAGGCGCTGACGACCTCCTTCTGTTTGCTCCACGCGATGCAGGTTGAAAACTTCTTTTAAGCGATGTTTTTTCATATGTTCTTGAGCATGAGATGTAGGCGTTCAACTTTTCCAAACGAGAGGCCGGGCTGTGTTTGACCGAGCATTCAAGAGCCCTGTTTATCCACGGCGCTAAGGTTCAATCTTTACAATGTCCCCAATGCCTTGTACGTATGCGAGTGCATAGGCCATCTCTCCAGAGGTTTGCGCATGCAAAAACATCAATGGTTGTCCGCGTGTTATCTCGTCACCTAAGCGCACCTGCAATTGAATCCCTGCGGCTGGACTCTCAGGCGCACCGGCCAATTTGGCTAAACGAGAAAGCTTACGGTTGTCGATGTGTACTGCTCGGCCTGAAGTGGTTGCCAGAAGCGGTTCGACATAGAGAGCTTGGGGCGGCTCACGAAATCCCCCCTGTGCCGCGCAGATTCTCTGAAATTTTTCCCACGCGCGGCCACTGCTGATCGTCTCATGAGCCAACCGAAGTCCCTCCCCTTCTTTGGCGACGCCGCCAAGCTCAAGCACCGCGCCCGCCACCAACGCCACGCGGTCACATAGGTCTTGCGGCGCATCCGCCTCGTTGCGCAATACGGCCAACACGTCGCGCGCCTCCAACGCCGGGCCGATACCTCTGCCGACAGGCTGATTCCCGTCTGTAAACAGGCAACGCAATACAAGGCCAAATGACGCGGCGACTTCCGAAAGGTGATGCGCAAGATGCTCGGCAGTTTCCCGGCTGCGGACTTTTGCGGTTGGCCCAACCGGAATATCGATCACGATGTGGGTCGCCCCTGCTGCAATCTTCTTGGATAACACCGAGGCAATCAGTTGTCCTTGCGTGTCGATATCCAGTTCACGCTCAATACGCACGAAGATGTCGTCCGCGGGGCTGAGGTGCATCGCGCCGCCCCACGCCACGCATCCACCCTCTTTCTCCACGACCTTTCTGAGCGTATCCAGGTCCAGGTCTACAGGAGCCAGCGTTTCCATGGTGTCCGCGGTGCCAGCGGGAGAGGTGATGGCGCGTGATGAGGTCTTGGGCATCACCAATCCATTGGCTGCGGCGATGGCAACCACCAACGGCGTGGTGCGATTTCCCGGTAATCCGCCCACGCAATGCTTGTCCACAACAATCGGAGCCTGCCATTGCAGGTGATCCCCGACATCGACCATCGCACGGGTGAGATGGATGGTCTCTTGCATATCCAGAGGCAGTACCGCCGTTGCGGTCAGGAAGGCCGAAAGTGCGACATCGGTATAGCGACCATCGACCACATCACGGACGATCGCCTGCAACTCCGTCGTTTGCAGTCGGTGGCCGTGAATTCGCGCACGCACGGCCGACAACGATTCGAGCAGCGGAGGATGCCGAACCTGCACAAGATCGCCCTCATGAATGTCCAGGGCATCCCAGGCGGCCTCGGACAGAGCGATCTGTCCGGTTTTGAGCAGATCGCTGTCGATTTGGTACAGTAGCGCTTGCACAGTGCGGTCGCCGGCAATGATCAGTACCTGTGACCGCGGTGCCAGCCCTTCGGCACGGCAGACATGGCAATCGGTACGCATCAAGACGACGGGTTGATGCTGGGCATGCAGTCGCATGCGCAATGCTTGCAAGGCGGGTGTCTGGGGCGTGATGCGGGCACTCACAGGGCGAACTCCTGGTTTTGCATGGGCACCGATGCGTGCCAATTGAGTTCGCGCTGGATACGTTCGCGCAGCGCCTCAGAGGCATCAGATTCACCGTGAACAATGAACACTCTTTCCGGCGCCTTGGTAAAGCCGCGCAGCCATCGCATCAGCTCATCGCTGTCGGCATGAGCCGACAACATCGCAAGCTCGGCGACCTCTGCCTTGATCGGCATCCAGCGTCCATGGATCTTGACTTCGCGAGCGCCCTCAAGCAGCTTGCGCCCGCGCGTACCTGCTGCTTGGAATCCAGAGAACAGCAGCGTGTTCTGATGGCTACCGCCAAACGCTTCTATGTGATGCAGCACGCGGCCGCCGGTGGCCATGCCGCTGGCGGAAATAATCACCTTGGGGTATCGATTCGCCGATAGCGCCTTGGACTCTTCAACGTCGCGCACGTATGTGACTTCTGAGAATGCCGTCTCGAAATCGTGTTGAGCGAGCTTGTGGTCGTCGGCATGGCGGTGCAGCAGCGCAGTTGCGCTGGTGGCCATGGGACTGTCCAGATAGACGGGCACGTTGCGGAGCCGACCGCGCTGTCGCAACAGCCATAGGTCATAGATCAACGACTGCGCGCGTCCTACGGCAAAAGCGGGAATCACTACGGTGCCTCCGCGGCGAGTCGTACGCTCGATGATGTCGCCTAGCGCTTCGACGGCATCGGAACGGTCATGATGACGATTGCCATAGGTGGACTCGATGATGATGTAGTCCGCTTCCGTGACGGGTTCAGGATCAGGCATGACCGCATCGTCATAGCGGCCCAGGTCGCCGGAGAACACCAAACGCTTGCCGCCGATGTCGATCTGCGCCGTCGCCGCTCCAAGAATGTGGCCGGCCCTGCGTAGAACCAGGCGTGCACCGCCCGGCAATACCGTCTCCTGATGCAGTGGCACGGGCTTGAACTGCAAGAGCGTGCGTTCGGCATCTCGGACCCGATACAGGGCAAGGGCTGGCTTGTGCTTGGAAAATCCCTTCCGGTTGGCGAACTCGGCATCCTTCTCCTGCAACCAAGCACTGTCGAGCAGGATGAGTTCGGCGACGTCCCGTGTGGCTGGCGTCGAGAAAATCTTCCCGCGGAACCCGTTCAGCACCAATCGGGGGAGATATCCACAATGATCCAGGTGCGCGTGCGTCAGTACAACCGCATCGATGTCCTTGGACTCAACGACAAGATGCTGCCAGTTCAGCTCGCGCAGGTTCTTCAGTCCTTGGAAAAGTCCGCAGTCGATCAGGATGCGGGTACTGCCATATGTGATCAGGTGTTTGGAGCCGGTGACGGTACCGGCACCGCCCAGGCTGGTCAGTGAGAGCATGAAGTTGTCTCCTCGCTTGTTGGTGGGTTGTGAAATCAGGAGCTGGCGCGGTCACTGCGGACCGTGTCAGAACCACTTGAAATTCACGCGTCGGTCGCGGCAGCAGCAGCCTGCGAACTGTTCCAGCCGGTCACTTGCGCAGCGGCATAGATGGCATCCACCCAGGTGCATCGATTGGCGATCAGCATTCCAGCCACATCGAGGGTGCCGCCGTGGTTGATGTAGCCCAAAGCCCGCGTCTTCGAAGGGCCGCTGTCAATGCGGCGAAGCACGCCCAGCATCGGCTCAGGGCGGGTATGGCTTATCAACACGCGCGGCAGGTGAGGCGGGAAGAGCGCTTGCAGGGATTCGTCACCGAGCACGAAGGCGGCCTCAAGTTCGTCTCGCGGAATGCGTAGACGGCCGGGCTCGACCACCACGGTGATGCACGACGCAAGCCCATGGTGCTCCAGGCGGGCATGGGCTTTGAGCGCTTCCTCCAACTGGTAGGCGCCAATCGCTACGAATTGCAGTTGTGCGGTGGACGGATCGCCGGCTACATGGGCTGCTCCATGCTCGATCAGCGATTGAGCCGCGGCGGCACTGAAGTGATTCGGCGTGTCGCGCTTGGAGACCACCACACAAGCCACTTGGCCGCGGCTGGCGTAGACCGCTCGCAACGCGGCGCACGCCGTGTTTTCATCCACCGGGAACAACACGCGTGCGGTGTCCGACATCTCCCCCAGCAATGCTTCGCCAATGGTCGGGTCCTGGTGTGACTGCTCGTTCTTGCTGTTCTCCCAGGTGTGGGATGTGACGATCAGCGGGACGGAGATCCAGCCTGGCGGCTGGCCCAGCTCCTTCTGCCGACGCGCGAAGATGATCTCCTGGCGCATCAATCCAAGCATCTTGACCGCGAATGCCTCGTAGCTGACGATCAGGTTCAGCCCCCCTTTGTTGGCGAGGGCGGCGGCCGCAACGGCTTCTTCATTGAGTGCGGTGACCACCGAGCCATCCGTCGATTCCGGGACGCCGGGTTCGGGCACGTTGACGCGGTGCTTGAGCAGCGCCAGAGTGGCCCCCATCTTGTTGCTGGCCAGTTCGTCGGGATTGCCGATCCGGATGCGCAACTGTGGATTTGCCTGCACCAGCTCCACGAACCAACGGTCCAGTGCGGACATGGCGCTGCCCGATACCTCCGTTGGCGCCCAGGCCGGCATCGGCAGATGAGGGCTCGCTGGATGGCGTAGGGCCATGGGGTGCTCGCTTTCGCGCGAGCGCTGGCTCTGGCCGTGATTCGCAAGGACGGTGAGCGCGTTTTCCAGTTCGCTCTCGGGCACGAACAGCGCCGCAGCCCCTGCGTTGAAGGCCTCGCGTGCCTGCGCATCCTCGCGCGGATTGCCGTTCAGCGGCAGGTTGTGGGCGGCATTGGTCGCCGCGCCCGGGAAGCCAAAACCTTTCTCCGTCTCGGCGATCACGTAGGGCAGCTTGACCGGATAGCGCCGATCCGAGCGTGCGGCGAAGGCGCTCAGCGTGTCTTCGGCTTCAACAATGGCCCATGCGATCGCCATCGGATCACGTCCATCAACGATGACGGGATCGAAGCCGTTGTGGCGCAGATCTTCGGCCAGCCAGGTAGCGCCACCTTCCTGCACGATCTGGGTGCGCTGCTCGATGCGCCGTCCGTTGAGAATCATGACCGGGATGGCGAAGCCGCAGTCCTCGGCGCGCCACCAGCGCGGCGCCCAGTCCGAGCCACGGTGTTCCTCGAAAGCGCCATCACTGAGGAATGCCACCAGGCTTTCTCCCGGCAACGGCGTGTGCACATACTGCAGCCCGGCGAACCCCAGATAGCCGCCTTCGGAGATCGCGCCGGCCGTGTTCGGCCCGGCATGGCTACCCAGCGGTACCGCGGGCCGACCCTGCTTATCGATGGCATAGGAGTAGAAGTCCGCGATCAGGAGCGACAGGCCCGCCTCGCTGCGGTCGTAGCGTCCACGCTGGGCGGCGGATACATCGCCGGTCAGTGCGTTCACCGCCTCGATCGCGGCCACGCAGTGCCCCTGCCCCATGAGCCAGCCGCGTGTCGTCCCGGTCAGCGCGTTGGCCAACAGATAACCCACGAAGGCTGGCACCATGTTGAGCGAGCCGCCGGTGTGGCCTTCGGGCGTTTGTTTGAAATCATCGGAGCCCAGTGGGCAGCCGCTTCGGTCGATGCGCCGGGCATAGGTCATATGCGCCACTACGCTCATGGCCGTGCAGGCCACCCGGTCGGCTGCAGCCAGCAGCGCATGGGCCGAGGCTTCGTCTGCTATACGCCTTTGCGCGACCAGACGTTGCACTAGGGCCTGCATACGTTCGATGGTTTCAGACCTGTGCGCGATGGGCCCGTAACCAGCACGCCAATCGGTTGCGAGGTTAGCTTGAGAGGACATTTCAGGTCTCCTTGAAAATAGTTGGATCGATAAAAAGATCAGCCTCGCGGATCGGTTTTCCCGCTAGAGAGAGCGTCGGCAATCAGCGAAGCGAGACCAATCCGGTTGCTCGGATGCGGTACTGCGTCGGTGGACGTAATTCGGGCAAACAACGGTGTCAATTGGGCCCAGGCATCCTCGGCGAACAGGGCATGCACCACTACGCACTCCGGCTTGCGCATTCCTTGCTCGGCGAGCTTGCGCGCCGCGACGGCGAGCGTGCGGCCTGATGATGCGATGTCGTCCACAAGCACCGGCGTTCTGCCGCGCCAGATCGACAGGTCGGGAACATCGATGTCCACGCTGCGATCGCCATGGCGTGTCTTGCGAAGCACAGCGTGCGGTACGCCGATGCGGGACGCGATGGCGCCGGCCCACTGCTCGCTTTCCTCGTCGGGGCCCACGATCAAAGGTTCTTCGACATGATTCGCGATCCAGTCGGCCAGCAGTGGTGCGGCATGCAAGGTGATGGTGGGGATCGTGTAGACCGCTGATAGTGTCGGATAGCGGTGCAGATGCGGATCCACCGTGAGCAGCTTGTCGAAGGTCGATGAGACCAGACGTGCGAAGGACCGCGACGTCACGCTTTCTCCGTCATGGAATCGCTTGTCCTGGCGCATGTAGGCCAGATACGGTGCGATCAGGTTCACCTCTTGCGCGCCAAGTTCGCGCGCCGCGTCAGCGGCAAAAGCCAGAAGCAGGAACTGCGGATCAGGATGGGCCAGCGTGCAAATCACATCCACGATCCGATCGGCAGGTTCGCCATGCAACCGGACATAGCTCTCGCCATCGGGGAATCGGCGCGTTTCGATGCGGCCGGCTTCGCTGCCGCATGCCTGCGCGATGCCGCGGGCCAGATCTTCATTGCCGGGTAGGGCCAGGGTGAGTCGTTGCATCCATTTATCTCCTTATTTGTTGTCCTTGGTCTCTTATCGAGCGCGGGTGCCTTATCGTTCAGCTCGCTGTGTTCACCTTGCCAACTGGCTAATGACGACGGCATTGGCAGTACTGCGTCGACGTGGTAGCTCCACAAGCAACCAGGCTCTTGTCATGAACAGCAACAGAGTGGCTTGCATGGCGTTCAAGGAATCGATCTGCATCAGAATCGCCGTCCTACGGTGATCGTTCCGTAGACCGGGATTTCCTTTTGTCCACGAAATTCGCGGGTGCGGTGGTAGCGGGCTATCGCGATGCGCCAGTTGCCCTGAGTCATCGCGATGCCATAGCCCACATCGGCCACGAATGGCCGTTTATCAACACTATGACTGGACTTGAACGTATTGCCGTCCAACGTGATGTCGTGCAAAACCCAGCGACCGTCGAGTGCCACGAACAGGTGCCCGTTCCAGTTGCTGCCAGCGGTCTTACGCACGGGCGAGGTGTTTTCTCCAGCCGGGCGCAGCGGTGCGGTGCCTAAGTCGTCCGGCAGGCGTAGGCCATAGCGCAGTTCTCCGCCGACATTCGCGTAGGTGGCGAAATTGCCCAAGCTGCCGCCCCAGTGGCGGGTCAGATCCCAGCCCCAACCGCTGACGTTTTCTTGCCTGATGACTCGTGTTCGGCGTTCGTGGAGCAACTGCAGCACGGGTTCGTCGCGCAGTTGATGTCTCCAGCCATTGAATCTGTCCACTCCGACGGTGTCATGCCACCAGTTCTGGACTTGCCTGGCCTGGGAGGAGGGCCCCACCACCCCCACGCGGAGTTGCGAAGTGCGCAGCGTATCGCCCCGCCTCGCGTTATAGCCAAGGCTCAACATCAAGGCGCCCGCGAAAGGACGATCATCCTTGATGAGATCGCTGCGCGTTTTGTCGTTCGGGGTGTACATCATCTGCCCGAAGCCGATGGTCATGTTCTGTTCGTCGAAGCCTTGGGGTTGGAGCATCGTGAGAAAGCGATTCAGCCCACGGACGAGACGCGGTAGACAAGGGTCATCGCTATAGTCCACGAGGTTGGGGGAAACCCAACTGGCGAGAAACCCGTTGGAGTACCCTTGGTCTTGTCCAATGCCGCCGAACATGTCGTTGTCGATCCGCAGATTGAGCGTTCCCGTTGAGCGCAGCGGGTTGTCCTGGTGGCAGGACTGGGCCTGTGCGGAGGCGCTCAGCAATAGCAGCAGCAAGGAGGCTGCGACTTCCAGCCTCCATTCAGCGGGGTCGCTGGACTGAACTTTCATCACGCTGGCGTGCCACCCTGCCCAGGGGTTGCAGTCACAATGACCGATTGGGACTGGCGCACCAGCATCACTGGAACTGGTGCGATGCGAGCGAGCTGCTCTGCATCGCTTCCCATCAGCAGCCTGTCCACGCCCCGGCGTCCGTGAGTACCCAACACCACCAACTCGCATTGAGTGGTCAGTGCCTGCTGAGCGATGAGCACCGAGACGCGCTCGCCCTTGCTTTCCAGAAGGACGGTCTCAACCGCCAGGCCTTCCTGCCTCAGCCGCAGCGCCGCCTCGTCCAGCAGCTTCTGCCCGGCCGCCAGGAAGCCCGGCCTCACTTCTTCAATATAGATCCTCGGCCTCTCGAAGCCGTTGCTGTGCTTCATCTCCTCGATGACGTGCAGCAAGACGATGGTTGCGCCATTCAGGCGTGCCAGCACCGCAGCGTGGTGGAGCGCCAAATCGGCAGTAGGACTTCCGTCGAGCGGAACCAGGATTCTTGAGTACATGAATGTCTCCAGTTATCAGAGTAGAACGGGATGACGAACAGATATTGCGTATACCGTGTCGCAATAGCGGACGCGGGATACGCTTATTCAGTTGCGTACATATTCCCCTGGGGCGTCGCAAACAGTGGGGTATCCACTGGATTCAGCACCTATGAGCGGAGGCGCAACAACATCACCGGAACGCTCTCGCAGCCACGCCGACCATGCGGGCCACCAGGAATCCGGATGCGTCTGCATCGTCGCTTGCCACTCATCCGGCGCCATGTATCCATCACCGGCCGCGCGGGTATGGATTTGATATTGGCGGTTACCTCGGCCGGGCTCGCTCACGATGCCGCCGTTGTGTCCTCCAGTGGTCAGCACGAAAGTCAGCTCGGCCGAAGACAGGAGATGCAGCTTGTAAACCGAGCGCCAAGGCGCAATATGATCCGAGGCAGTGCCGACGCAAAACACCGGTACAGCGATGTCTCCCACTGAAACGGGGCGACCCGTGACGGGATAACGCCCCGCGCTGAGATCGTTATTCAGGTAAAGGCGTCGGAGATACTGCGAATGCATCTTCGCGGGGAGGCGAGTCCCATCGGCATTCCAAGCCATCAGGTCGGTCATTGCCCGGCGATCGCCCAATAGGTATTCGTCAATCATGCGAGACCATATGAGATCGTAGGAGCGCAGTAGCTGAAAAGCTCCGCTCATCTGGTCGGAGGTCAAATAACCGGTTTGAGCCATGCTGGCTTCCAACAGCGCCACTTGACTCTCGTTGATGAAAAGACTCAGCTCGCCCGGTTCGCTGAAGTCCGTCTGTGCGGCAAGCAGGCTTACCGACACCAGCCGCGTATCGCCATCACGCGCCATGGCTGAAGCACCAATGGCCAGTAGCGTTCCGCCCAGGCAATAACCAGCCGCGTGGACTCCATGCCCGGGGACGACGGAAGTCACAGCGTCCAGCGCTGCATGCAGGCCGAACTCCAGGTACTCATCCATGCCCAAATCTCGATCCTCAGCATCCGGATTTCTCCAGGAGATGCAAAAAACCGTATGCCCTTGCGCAACCAGATACCGTATCAGCGAGTTATGCGGGGCGATCTCAACTCTGAAGTGCAACACCAGTGGTTGAGAATCAATGAATCGTAG
>CAZEPA010000076.1:0-11408 GCA_964513955.1 uncultured Anaerolineae bacterium
AGGACCACGCTCGAACTGGTGCCGCCGAAGTCCGTCAGCGTGTAGGTGATCGCCGGATCATCGAACGTGATGGTCGGCCAAGTGACCGCGACCGGCTGTTCCGCGGCAGTTGTCGGCGCAGCCAATAGCGGATGCATTGCGAATTGCGATACAACGCTTACGATGAGCAGGGCAGCAATGAGCCATCTTTGGTTTTTCATTTCGCTTCCTATCTTCCAAACGTAACGACGGGTTTTATGGGGTAGAAGCCTGGAATACGCGGACGTAGTCCACTTGCAACTGCGCGGGGAAGGCGGTATTGAGGCCGATCATACCAGCGAGTTGGCCGCCCACGGCCAGATTGAAGATGATGAAGAAGGGGTGATCGAAGACCCACTTGCGATCTCCGACATCGGCGCGCGTGAGCGTGTGATATTTGGCGCCATCGTAATACCAATCAATCTGGTCGGCTTGCCACTCGACGGCGTAGGTATGAAATTCATCAGCAATGTTGTACTTCTGTCGGTTCCATTGGCTAAAACCCAAAGCGCCCGAATAGCCAGGCCCGTGAGCGGTGCCCATGATGAGATCAGGCTCGCGCCCAACATACTCCATGATGTCAATCTCGCCGCAGTCAGGCCAGTTCTTTCCATCAAAATCCGCGCCAAGCATCCAAAACGCCGGCCACAAACCAGCCCCGCTGGGCACTTTGAGTCGCGCTTCGATTCGCCCGTACTGGAATGATTGCAGTCCCTGAGTTTTCAACCGGGCCGAGGTGTAATAGGAGCCTTCGTATTTCTCTTTCAGGGCTTCGATAAGGAGCAGGCCATTCTGTACGCGCGCGTTCTCAGGACGCGCGGTGTAGAATTCGGCCTCGCCGTTGCCCCAACCGCCGCCGCCGATGTCATAGGTCCAGTTGGAACTGGAAATGGCAGCGCCGTCGAATTCGTCGTGCCAAACCAGCTTCCAACCAGGCGGTGCAGGGATAGGGGTGGCGGTGGGCGGCGAGGGTGCGGCGCCGCAGCCAGTCAATGCCACGATTAGGGCCGTTGCGAGCAGAATCGAGTTGAGCGTGCTCTTCATGTTCGTCGTCCTCCGTCCCCAGAAGTAACAACAAGTCTAACAACGAGTCTATGAACCTATCGCCGCTGGTAGACCCGCACGTAGTCAACCAGCATGAACTGTGGGAAGGTTGTGGTCTCATCGGGGTAACCAGGCCAGAAACCGCCCACAGCGACGTTGAGGATCATGTAGAATGGGTGATCGAATACCCATTTTCCCGGTACATCCTCAGGGGTGACGATGCTGTACAGCGTGTCATCCACGTACCAACGGAGCTGATCTGGCTCCCACTCGAGAGCGAACAGGTGGAAGTCGTCGGCAAAGCGCTGGCCGTTCAAGAAATAGTCCAGGCCGACGTTGTCATCGCGGAAGTAGCCTGGCCCGTGGATGGTGCCGCGCACCATGTCCGGCGCTTTGCCGATTGCCTCCATGATGTCAATCTCGCCGCAGTCGGGCCAGCCGGTCTTGGCAACGTCGTCGCCAAGCATCCAAAAAGCCGGCCAGAGGCCCTGTCCAAACGGGACCTTGAGACGGGCCTCGAAACGGCCATACGTCCAGGCATGCAATCCACGGGTTGACAGGCGCCCAGACGTGTAACGATAACCCTGCAGCAGCTCTTGGCGGGCCTCGATCACCAATATGCCGTTTTCCAAACGCAGGTTTTCGGGCCGGGCCGTGTAGATTTCCATCTCGGCGTTGCTTGCGCCTGTGTAACCGGTTTCCAAACACCACCGCGTACGGTCAATCTCAGCGCCCTCGAATTCATCATGCCAGACGAGCTGCCAGGGTTGGAATGTCATCTTCGGAGTTCCTTTGATCGGCTGAGCCGCTGTGCCTAGCCTTTGACGGCACCTTGGGTCAAACCTGAAACGATGTAGCGCTGCAAGACCAGGAAGATGATCACCATCGGGAGCGTCATGATCAAGACCGCGGCCGCTAACGTCGGCCAATTGCTGCCGTAAACACCCTGAAACACGATCATGCCGCGCGTGATGGGATAGTAGGCCTTATTGGTCAGGTAGATCGTGGGCAGAATCAGCTCGTTCCAAATGCCAATGGCATGCAGCACCGCCACCGTGGCAACCGCCGGCTGGATCAACGGGAAGACCACTGAAAGTACGAAGCGCATGTATCCGCACCCATCCATGGCGGCGGCCTCATCCAGCTCTTTGGGCAGGGTCTTGATGTAGTTGACCAGGATAACGATCCCAATCGGGTTGACCAGGAACAGCATAATGTAACCGATGGGATTGTTGTACAGTCCGACGCTCAACATCAACTGAAACTGAGGAATCAGGGCGACGGGCAGGAACAGGGCGATGACGAACATGGTTAGCACGTACTTGGCGCCCTTGATATAGCCGCGCGAGATCGGAAACGCGACAAACACCGCGGTGACGACATAGATGGCCGTGGCCGACAGGGTGTAAATCAGCGTGTTTGTCAGGTAGCGGGGGAAACTGGCCTTGGTCCATGCGTCGGCGAAGTTCTTGAAGTTGAACGAAGTGGAAAGCGAAGTCGCATTCTTCATGAACTCTGGCAGAGTCTTCAAGGACGTGTTGACCAACATGAGTAAGGGGCCGAGGTAGATAATGGCAAAGAGCACCAGGGCCGCATACGCTCCGATGCGTCCCCAGTCTGTTCGCTTCGATTTGAACGCCTGGTTGGATGCAGGTTTCGCAGTCATGATGTTCATCCTAGTATCCTCTCTTCTCTACGCCGCAGAATCGTCTGCACGGCCATACCGATGACCAGGACCAGGAAGAATAGTACGATCGAAGCGGCCGCAGCATAGCCTTGCCGGAATGCGCTTGAGGTGCTCCCCGATGTCTGACCGAAACCCTGGGCGAAAATTAGGTAGCCCAGGACTTGCGTCCCGTTGCGGTAACCGAGGAGGACGAGGAATAGCTGCCATGCCTGCAGCGAGCCGATGATATTCAGGAGCAGATTGGTGTTGACCACCGGCGTCAGCAGAGGCCACACGACCTCTTTGAAGACCTGCCATGAGCCAGCCCCATCAATGCGAGCCGCCTCGTATAGTTCTTCGGGAATCGTCTGTAAACCGGAGATGAAGATCATCATCGTGGTGCCCAGGTTGGCCCAAATTTGCACGGCGATGACCCAGGCGAAAGCCTCGCTGGGCTGCCCGCCGAAAAATTCGGAATGAAGGCCGAGCGTTGCCAGCAGTCTGGCCACAGGGCCGCCCAGGGGGTAAAGGAAGAGCGACCAGATCAAGCCTTGGATCACAGCGCCCAGGATCACAGGCAGGAAGTAGAGCGTGCGGAAAAAATTGACGCCCTTGAGCTTCTGGTTGACGAGCAGCGCAACGACCAGGCCAAGTACAAATTGGATGCTGGTCACAAAGAAACAGAACAGCAGCGTCCGGCCCAGGGCGTCATAGTTGTCGCGCGACGCCTGGCCCATGAAGAGAAACTCTTTGAAGTTAGCCAACCCAATCCAATGGATCGGCGCGCCTTTGATGCCAGTCGCATCCGTGAACGAATATACGGCGGTGGCAAGGGATGGCCCCAGGCTAATGAGTACGTAGAAGAGGATTCCGGGCAGAAGCAAGAGGTAAGGTGTCCATCTGGCCCGGCCGCGACCGAAGTGATAGTTGACCATGATTTGCCTCGGTTCTGAATGTTACAGGGTAGGCTTCTCGCCCCTGGGGCGAGAAGCCTATAGAGGACAACAGACAGTTGGCTACTTGTTCGCGTCTAACCCGGATTGAAGGTCTGCTTGCACCTTGTCAGCGAGTTCTTTGGGGTCGTCATAGGTGCCGAACGGCTTGAAATACGAAGCATACGGGTTGGCATATTGACCAGCGCCCTTCGGTGCGGTCCAATACTGCTCGTAACCGACGCGGAAGTTGGCGAGATAGGGTGCAACTTCCTTGCCGATCTGCGTATTCAGGGTGGCGCCTGGCTGGGTGGGGATGAAGCCAACCGCGTTCGCAAAGGCCTGGTAGTTCGCCGGATCGGAGAACTCGGTCAGATACTTCAAGGCGGCGTCCTTGTTCGGCGTGTTAGCAGCAACGGCCCAGCCCTGGTCATACTTTCCGAACAGGTACTTGTTATCGTCGGCGTTATCGCTGCCAGGGAACGGGATATAGCCCCACTTGAAGGTTGGCTGCGCTGTGTCAATGGCAGAACCGTACCAGGTGCCGCCGGGGAACATGGCGACTGCGCCCGAGGCAAAGCGCCCAGGCGCTGCGTCGCCAGCAATACCGCTGGCGCCCGCTTCCATCATGTTCTGGGTGTAGGTCTTCATCTTCGTCCACATATCGAGGGACTTGGCATCGTTCCACTTGATCTTGCCGGTCCACAGACCTTCGACCAAGGCCGCCTGGTCGGGATAGATCGCCCCGATAAGGCCGTACGCGCCCACGAAGATTGGCCAGCCGTCTTTGCCGCCGGCCGTCATGCACGGAATGTTCGCCTTCTTGAACGCATCGCAAGCCGAGACAAGCTCACTCCACGTCGTGGGGACCTTGACGTTGTTCGCAGCGAACATATCCTTGTTGTAGTAGATGCCGCTGTAGGAAACGCGGCCCAGGTTGATCTCATACACCTTGCCGTTGTAAGAGCCGGCGTCCTTGATTGCGGCCGCATCGTAGTTCTTGACGAACGGCTGATCAGTGAGGTCCATCAACAGACCAGCTTCGATCAGGGTCTGCCAGTTGGGCGGCGTCACGTTCTTCATGTAGGGCTGGGATGCATTGGCAAAGCCGAACATGTCCACGACATCCACATCATTGGCGGCCAGGCGGGTCTGCGTGACCGTGCTCAGATCGTTGGCGTTCACGACGGACATATCCACGGTGATTTCGGGGTACTTGGCCTGGAACTTCTCATTGAAGCTGGTCATGAACTCCACCATGGGAGGATTCTGGTGAACGAGGACCTTCAGAGTTGCTTTCGCGCCCGCAGGGGCCTTGGTCGCTTCCACTGCGGGAGCCTTGGTCGCTTCCGTCGCAGGGGCCGTGGTCGGAGCTGCAGCGCCGCCGCAGGCGGTCAACAGCGTGGTCAGCACGATGATCATGCTAACGAGGGTCAGGAATTTCTTGGACATCATACTCTTCTCCTACTCGTGACATAGCATAGGGATTGAACAAAAACACGTATCGGTGATCTCAGGCTGTGCGGTGTCTGCTCGATTTGCTACCTCCTCTGGCTGTTTCTTAGAGCGACTTCAGCGGCGAAATGAAGAAAGGCTGGCTAGGCAGTCGCTCTTGTCGAACCTGGGGGGATCCCGCTCAAACTCGCATCGGGCTGATCGGCTTCAATGATCTGAGACCGCCGGGAGGCGAGTAAGCGGGCGGTGGGATCAGGATGAAAGCCATAGTCGCGAATGACTTGCAGCACACGCTCGCGCACTTCGGGGCGGACGCCAGGATGTTCATTGAGTACGCGTGACGCGGTTGAACGTGAAACCCCTGCTAGTTCAGCGACCTGCTTCAAAGTCAGTGTCATATCGGCCCCCCGGCGCGGCGTTGGGATCGGTTCCACAATCTATCACTATTGTAGAGGTTTTGCTGAATGAAAGCTTGTCGAAAAGCGAACGAGACGCGCAGTTTTCCGAGAAGATTGGAAAAGGGATCTAAGAGGTAGACTCACATGCGCCGATAGGCTGCGGGCGTCATGCCGGTTTCGCGGTGGAAGATGCGGCTGAAGTAGCTGCTGCCTGAAAAACCGACTTGGAGAGCAATTTCTGTGATGCTCAAATGGGTGTCGCGTAGAAGCTGTTTGGCTTGCTGGACGCGGTAGCGATTGAGATAGGCTACGGGCGTCAGCCCCAGTTCCTTGTGAAAACAACTGGTCAGGTAATCATCGCTCAGACCCACATGGTCTGCCAGGTCTTGGCGCGAGATCGGATCGGCGTAGTGTTCCTGGATGTAGGCCATGGCCTGGCGCACCAGGCGTTGGGCTTCGCCGCTGAGATCGCGCTTGCGCGCCAATGCTGCGTCTAGGTGCGCCAACGTTTCTTCCAGGCTGAACAGGCCCTTGCTTAACACCTTGGTCACACCGAGGTTCAACCGGGCCATGTCCCCCTCGGTTAACGTCTGACCGGTGACCACGATGACGGGGATGTCCCGCGTGGCCTCGCGCTCATGCATCGCCTCCAGGACCGCAAAACCATCCATCTCGGGCATCATCAAATCCAGCAGGACGAGGTCCACGCGCTCGCGTCCCATAATCTCCAACGCCTCAAGACCGTTGCGCGCCTTCAACACCCGAGTCGCAGACGAGCGCGTTTGTGCGATCCGCGCATGCATCTCCAGCGTGTCGGGGTCATCGTCAACCACCAGGAAAGTGCGCAGGGGGTGTTTGGTATCTGTGAGCAGCCAGTGTTGGTCTAGGGCGCGCGTCAGTTCGGCCAGTTCGATGGGCTTGGTGAGATAATCCAGTTCCAGCACCGATCCGCTGTCAGGCGACAGCGCGTAGAACAACACGGGGATTCCCTGCGTGGCTGGGTTCCCCTTGATGGCTCTGAGAACGCGCCAGCCGTGGTCGGATGCAACGCTGACATCCAATACGACGACGCTCGGCGGCGACACTGCCAGGCGAGATTGCCAGCTTGCTGGTTCATCCATCAAGGCGATCTGCACTTCGAATCCGCGCTGACACAGGTGATCGCGCAAGCGTTCGCCCGCGCCCGAACGGTTGGTCAACACGAGCACGTTTTGGTCAGACAGGGCAGCGGCGCGCTGCTTCTGCGACTGCGCTGGCGGTTCCACGGTGGGCAGCGTGAAGTAGAATGTCGAACCAGCGCCTTCCCGGCCGGTCGAATGGAGACCAATCGTGCCCCCATGCAGCTCGATGAGGCGCTTGCAAATGGCCAGTCCCAGGCCAAGGCCGCCATATCCACGCGTGATGCTGCGCTCTGATCGGCGAAACTCATCGAAGATCGTTTGTTGCTCCGCCGGTGGAATACCAAGCCCGGTGTCACGCACGCTCACGGTGACTGAACCCGCGCCAGACTCGACGACCAGGCTCACTTCGCCTCTCGCTGTGAACTTAATCGCATTGCTAATGAGGTTCAGTGCGATTTGGCATAGGCGTGTCCGATCGCCCCAAACCCACGGTCCGGACATGGGCAACGCGGCGTCCCAGTCCAAACCCTTATCGAGAGCTAATTGGCGGCCAGTTTCGGCCACCAGGCGCAAGGCTTGCCCCAGGTCAACCAGTTCGTTCCGCAACCGCAGTTGTCCCGCGTCGCTGCTTGCAAGATCGAGCACGTCGCCGATCAACCGTCCAAGATGCTGTGCGTTGGCATTGAGGCGTTCAATGTCTTTCCGCGCCGCCGGCGGCAGCGGTGCGCCCCACTGGTCATGATCCCGCAGCAGGATTCCGCCCAACCCGACAATGAGATTCAGCGGCGTTCGCAGCTCGTGACTCACCGTCGAAAGGAAGCGGCTCTTCATCTGATTCGCTTCTTCGGCCAGGCGCCGGCCTTCCGTTGCCTCGCGGTACAACTGCGCAGTGTTCAGCGCGCCGGCAATCTGCTGTGCGATCGCGCCATAGAGCTCGAGATGCGTGGTATCGAACGCGACGTACCCCAACTGGCCGCGCGGGCTGACCAACGGCAGCAGCGCTTGGCTGAAGGATTGATCGCCGGCGCAGAGGTCCGCAGGCGGATAGTCACGCGTCCGGAACCGGCGTACTGACTGTTGCGCCGTGGTGACCGCGCGCACGGAGCTCCATGCCACCGGATCTTCCGCCTCAGGCTCAAATAGTGCGACTGCGGCGGTCTGGATACCCATTTCGGACAAACGCTGCCCCAAGATTTGATACACCTGCGTCTCGTCGAGCGCGGTGAGCAGGCGGGCCGTCAACAGGCCGATCCTACCGGCTGTCCAGCTTTGATCCACCATGAACCGCTGATGCTGGCGCAGCGTGGCTGCGCTGATCGCGATGCGCGCCTGGTCCAGCAGATCATGCGCAACCTCACGCGTGACAGGCTGCTCCCAGGAACCCAATAGCGTCGGCAGCTCGCTGCCCAGGAGCGAAACCGCCGCTTGCCACACGTGGGCGCCTTCCCCATCTGCGGCCGCCTCGCGCAGCAACCCGTCCAGGGTGCGCTGAAAGCTCGCCCGGTCGCGCTGTTCTACGCCCACGACAAACGCCGTGATGAAGTTTTGGCAAAGCCGATAGACAGTGTCGAAGCCAGAACTCTGGGCCTCGGTCAGGATTGCCTCGGCCATCGCGCGCGCCAGGCGTATGGGCCGGTCGGACGCAAGACTCAGCTTGGCCGCTAGTGCTGGCGGTGTAAGCGGATCGAGGCGCGGCTCGCGCCAGCCGCATCCGCACGACTCCCGCAGCACGAGCCGGGTTGCCATTTTCACGGGTTCGGCCGGCTCGATGCGCTCGCTCATCTGCTGGAGGAGCAGTTCCACCGCTCGATAGCCCATCTTGAAAAGGGGAATGTGGACGCTGGTCAATGCTGGTTCTTGTACAGCACATTCCGGCCGATCATCGAAACCAATGATGGCCACATCTTGTGGAATCTTCAGACCGGCCTCCGCCAGCGCCTGCATCGCGCCAAAGGCCGATTCATCGTTGCTGGCGAGCACGGCCGTGAACGCGGCGCCGGAGCCGATCACCTGACGCATGGCTTTGTAGCCAACGTCGTAGTCATGCCGGCCATAGGCCACCAGGCGCTCATCGGCCGCCAGCCCGTGCTGGGCCAGCGCGGCGCGGTAAGTCGCCAGGCGCGCGCCGCTGTCGCCCGCCATGTCTTCTTGGCCGCCAGCGATGAACGCGATGCGCCGATGTCCATGCTCGACCAGGTGTTGCATCGCGGCCAGGATGCCGCCCGCGTTATCAGCCACGATCGTGGGGCCATGTTCGCCGGAGCCAATGAACTGCAGCGGATGGCCTGAGGCTCTCACTTGCTGCAGATCGCGCGAGCGCGCTTCTGAATACAGTGGATTGATCGCAATGAGGCCATCCGTGTTCCAGGGACCGATCGGCACGAAGTCGGCATCCGGCGAAGGAAAGGGCCATGCGGGGCGCAGTGGGTCGCTGGATGCCGCGGTTGGGCCTAAACCGCAGCCAAGCAATAGGTTGCAGCCCAGGTCGGCCGCGGCCATGCGAATCCCGCGAAAGATGGGACTCAGGTAACTAAGCGGCCTGGCCGTCCAGTAGATTTGCCAGCCCGCCAGCACACCGATCGTAGGACGCATATCGTGCTCGCCACTTGACACAGATTCGAGTCGGTCTTCAGGGGTACGCTTCATGCCAGAAGTGTACTTCGCACAGCCTGAGAAGTCAAACACCTGCCAGGGATACAGTCGCCTCCTCCCTATGGGCAGGCTGCGCCCCAGTGCGTGGCTGCCAGCGCCAGGTCTGCAACGGCGATGGCGCCGCTGCCGTCCAGGTCGAAGCGCGGATCCCAGGCCGGGTCAAGGGGCGTGAGTCCCCAGTGCGCGGCTACCTGTTCGATGTCGGCGACGGTAACGCTGCCGCTGCCGTCGAAATCGGCCAGGCTGCAAAGGCAATACTGCCCCCACCGCGCGGCCACCAGCTCGATGTCAACGATGTCAATGTCGCCGTCAAGGTCCATATCGGCCAGCAGGCTGTACTGCGGGTCCTGAACGCGGCTGTTCCAGCGCCCGGCCACGTCGGCGATGTCGAGCGCGTCAATGCGATCGTCCGCGTGGGCGTCGGCCGTGTAACAGGCGTTGGCGGCAAAGCGCTGCTGCGTCACCGGCCCGACCGCGCCGTCGGCGCCGCGCGCGAACGCGCTGAGCAGGTGCCGCCGCGGGTTGGGCGGTGTGATGGCCTGGTCCAGATACTGCAACAGGTCACTCGCATCCCAACGGTAGAAAGTGGTGGCTCCGCTCTCACTCGTGCGCAGCACAATCCGCAGCTGCTCGGTTGCACTGACCGGAATCGTCTGCGGGACGATCGCGACCGTGGGCAGCGGCACCACGCTCACGCTCGTCGCGGCCGCGCTGTGACTGCCGCCCTGCGCCAGGTCCGCGGTGATTTGATGACTGCCTGGCGACAAGTCGTCCAGCACCGTGCTGAAGTTTCCCAGACCGCCCGGCAGGCTCACGATCTGCTGCCCGGCGGCGACCCCGTCCACTGCAAAAGACAACGTCGCAGCGCCCTGTCCCACGGCGCTGGCGAGAACGGTCACCGCGCCGCCCGCGCGATACACCGCGGCCGCGGGCGCAATTCCCAGCAGGCTGGCGCCCTCCACGTCGAAGGCCAGCATGCCCGACGCCATGTCGCGCCCCTGCCAGCGCAGTGTATAGGCCAGGCGGTGGGTGCCAGTCCAAGACGTCGTAAAGGTATGCTGCGGCAGCTCAACGTCCGAGGAGCCGATGGGCAGGTCAAGGGCGAACTGCCAGGTGCCGAGCGCACCGCCCTGCGGATCTTGAATCTCCCAAGCGATAGTCGCGCCTGGCAGGGACTGGTTGGTTATGATCGTCAACTGCGCGCCGGCGGCTTGACTGCGGTTCGACAGGCTCACCGCACGGGGCCTGAGCTTGTCGAAGGTCTCGCCGAAGTTCGCGAGGCCGCTGCGGATTAGATCGGCGTGCACGATGTTGGCCTGTACGGCTTGTACTTCGAACGACGCCGCATTCCGGTAATCGGCCAGGTCGTAGGTGATCTGATAGCTGCCCGCGTTGAGAGTGGACGGCAGCGTAAAACTGAAAGCCTGAGTGCCGGTTACGACATCCAGGGTAGACACAAATCCGGGCGCGTTGACGGCCAGTGGGCCTTGCAGTTGCGAGACGACCGTGGCGAGCACGGTATCTCCTGGTAGATACACATCCCGGTCTGGGTAGACATACACCACGCCGTTGATTGTACGCAGGCGCAGGGCATCCAGGAGCAGCGAACGCCCAGAGGGCTGATAGATGCCGAAACTCACCAGGGTATCGCGGCCCATAACCGGCACGCTGAAGGTCAGGCTGGCGCTGCCGGTCAGGGTAAGGGGTTGTGTGTCGTAGAGGTTGCCGGCCGCGTTGACCCGCGCCTGCAAGGGGACAGGGCTGGGCAGGCTGCGAGTGTCCGTCACATTGAGGGTGACAACAGCCATGTCACCGACGTGATAGGCCGGCAGGTCGCTGCGCCCGCTCAAAGCCAGCGTCAGCCCTTCAATTTGGACCGGGAACGTACCCGTTGCATTGCCCGCGACCACCTTCCCCTCGCCGCGCACCGCGCCCAGGTCGTCCGGTATGGCCGCGACAAAGTCCAGATGACTGCTTTCGCCCGGCCGCAGCGCCAGCGTGCGCGTGTCATTCTGCAGCCCGATCAGGTCAACACCCACAGCGACCAGGCCGGTCAAACCGCCGTCGTTGGTTACATCAACGCCAACCGTGACGGTGCTGCCTGCGGTGGCTGTGATCGCAA
>CAZEPA010000077.1:0-11329 GCA_964513955.1 uncultured Anaerolineae bacterium
CCCGCGGGGCGGCGGGGCGTTAGGATGACACATCACTCAAGCGCCTGAGGAGTCTTCGGCGTGTGGACCGAGGGCCGTGACTCAGGCAGCGGCTCGCAGCTTCGTTGTTGAAGCCGCGATGCAGTTCAACCACCAAGGAGGCTAGCTCGTTATGGCGGCGCTCGTTGAATCCCTGTGGCGGGGCATCACCTACCGTGGCCGTGAAGGTCATTGGGCCTGGATGATGCACCGTGTCGGCGGACTCGGTATTCTTCTCTTCCTCTTTCTGCACGTGTTCGACATCTACTTAATGAACCTGGGCAAAGAGACGTTTTCGAAGTTCCTGTTCCTCTACAGCGGCCCCCCCTTCAAGATTATGGAAGTCTTCCTGATCTTCGGCGTCATCTATCATGCGATCAACGGCCTGCGCGTCATCATCGTGGACTTCTGGCCCTCCTCCACCAAATACCAACGTTTGATGTATCGCATTGCGCTGGTCGTTGTTCTGCTTATCTTCGTGCCCGCGGCGGTTGTCACCCTGAGCACGCTGTTTACACCCGCGTAGGAGGAGCCATCATGAGTGCACTTTCGCAGTATCGTGTGCGCGGCCGCCGCTTCGAGGCGCTGTCCTGGTTTTTCATGCGCCTTTCCGGCCTGGCCCTGCTCTTTCTAGCCATGTTCCACTTACTCTACATGCACCTGGTCCTGCGCGTCGAAAAGATCACCTTTGATGTCATTGTAGATCGCTGGACTGGGCCTTCCGGCTGGTTCTGGAGCCTTTACGACCTGGCCTTGCTCCTGTTCGCCTTGATCCACGGCGCCAACGGCGCGCGCTGGGTGATTGACGACTACGTGCGCAGCCCAGGCTGGAACCTGGTGGTCAAGAGCGTTGTCTACCTCTTGGTTGGCCTGATGATCCTGATGGGCATCATGACCATTTTTCGCTTCCAGATTGCAGCCTGAGACGGAGATCAACCATGCCAACCCATCAATTTGATGTCGTCATTGTCGGCGCCGGCGGCGCTGGTTTGATGGCGGCCCTGTACGCATCACAGGGCGCCAAGACGTGCGTAGTCAGCAAACTCTATCCCACCCGTTCACACACCGGTACGGCGCAGGGCGGCATCGGGGCCGCACTCGCCAATCTGGAAGAAGACCACTGGGAATGGCATGCCTTTGACACCGTCAAGGGCAGCGACTACATGGGCGATCAGGATGCGATTGACTTCATGTGCAAAGAGGCCGTCAATGTGGTCTACGAATTGGAGCACATGGGCCTGCCCTTTGATCGCACCGCCGATGGACGAATCTCCCAGCGTCCCTTTGGCGGCCACACCAACAATGTCACCAAGAAACCAGTGCGTCGGGCCTGCCACGCGGCCGATCGCACCGGCCACATGATCCTGCAAACCCTCTACCAGCAGTGCATCAAGAACAACGTGACGTTCTTCGATGAATTCCACGTGGTTGACCTGCTCGTCACGGACGGCAAGGTGAACGGCATCGTGGCGTTGGAGATTGACACGGGCGAATATCACGTGTTCCATGCCAAGGCGGTCTGCTTTGCCACCGGGGGCTTTGGCCGCATCTGGCAGATCACCAGCAACGCGCATGCGCTGACCGGCGACGGCAACGCGATCGCCCTGCGCCGTGGTATCCCGCAAGAGGACATGGAATTCTTCCAGTTCCATCCCACCGGCATCTGGCGCATGGGCATCCTGATCACGGAGGCGGTGCGCGGCGAAGGCGGCGTGCTGATCAACGGCAAGGGTGAACGCTTCATGGAACGCTACGCCACCACGGTCAAGGACCTGGCCTCACGCGATGTCGTCTCGCGCGCCATCTACCTGGAAATCATGCAGGGCCGCGGCGTCGAAGGCAAGGATTACGTGTACCTCGACGTGCGACCGGAAACGATTAACAAGTACGCAGAAATGGACGGTCGTAAGGGCCTGGACGGCAAGCCGATTCATGTCACGGCCGAGGAGATCGAAGCCAAGCTGCCCGACATTGCCGACTTCTGTCGCACCTACCTGGATGTGGATCCGGTCAAACAGCCGATGCCCATTCAACCGACGGCGCACTACGCAATGGGCGGCATCCCCACCAACCTGAATGCCGAAGTGGTGGTTGACGAAAAGAACACGGTGCTGCCTGGCTTCTACGCCGCGGGCGAGTGCGCCTGCGTGTCGGTCCACGGCGCCAACCGCCTGGGCACCAACTCCCTGGTAGACCTGGTGGTCTTCGGTAAGGTGGCCGGCGCGCGCATGGCGGAGTATGCCAAACAAGTTGACTTCACGCCGCTGCCAGACAATCCAGAAGGCGATGTCAAAGCCCGTCTGGAGGGCATTCGCAACGCGACGGGCAAAGAGAACGTGGCCGACATCCGCCGCGATATGCAGCTAATGATGATGGCGAATGTCGGTGTGTTCCGTACGGAGCAGTTGTGCCAGGAGGCGTTGGTGAAGCTGCGCGAGCTGAAGCAGCGCTACCAGGGCATTTCCATCATGGACAAGGGTAAGCGCTACAACACCGAGCTGTTGGAAGCCTTCGAACTGGGCAATCTGCTAGACCTGGCGCAGGCCACGGCCGCGGCCGCGCTGGCGCGCACAGAGAGCCGCGGCGGCCATGCCCGCGACGACTATCCGAAGCGTGATGATGTCAATTGGCTCAAGCACAGCCTGGCGCGCCTGGAAGATGACGGCAGCGGCGTGGGGGTGCAGTTGACTTATAAGCCGGTTACGATCATCAAGTACCAGCCGAAGGAGCGCGTTTACTGAGTGCTGAACGCTGAGCGAGGAATGTTGACTGCCGAGCGCACGTTGTAGCGGCTCAACATTCACGGCGTTTTTTCCGAAAACGCCAGGAACTCAATATTCAGCGTTCCGCATTGCCAGGGAGGCCCATGATGCAAGTCAGTATCAAAATTCAGCGCTTCAATCCTGAGCAGGACAAGAAGCCTTACTGGAAAACCTATCAAGTTGAGGCGGCCGCCAATGACCAGATCCTCGACGTGCTGCACAAAGTCAAATGGTATCAGGACGGCACCCTGACGCTGCGCCGCTCCTGCGCGCATGGCATCTGTGGTTCGGACGCCATGGTCATCAACGGTCGCAATCGCCTGGCCTGCAAAACATTGGTCAAGCATGTCGGCGCCAGCATCACCGTGGAGCCGATTCGCGGCATGAAAATCGTCAAAGACCTGGTGGTGGACATGCGGCCATTCTTTGCCAAGTATCGTTCTGTGCTGCCGTACCTGATCAACGACAGTCCGCCGCCCGACACCGAGCGCCTGCAAAGCATCGAGGCGCGCGAACGCTTCGATGACACCACCAAGTGCATCTTGTGCGCGTGCTGCACCACCGCCTGTCCGAGCTTCTGGGCCAACGAGGACTACGTCGGCCCCGCGGCGATCGTGCAGGCGCATCGCTTCATCTTTGACGACCGCGATCAGGGCAAAATGCAGCGCCTGGAAGTGCTCAACGAGCGCGACGGCGTCTGGCGCTGCCGCACGGTCTTCAACTGCGTCGAAGCCTGCCCGCGCGACATTGACATCACCAAGGCCATCGGCGACGTCAAGAAGGCGCTGCTCTACAGCAACTTCTGATTTTCAGGCTCACGCAGGCGGCTGCGCCCGATGTCGCCCGGCGACAAAGACATCCTGTCAGGCGTCTCCTGGCAGGATGTCTTTTTTGGGGGAGGATTCAGGACCATGACGATTTCTCTCTTTCTGCCGGCCGCCGGTCGGCGGGTGCCGATCAATGACCTTTCGCTGCGCGCTTTTCGGGCGGCTTTTGCGCACCTGCATTCGCCCAGTCTTGAAAGCCTGGTCGGCGACTACCGGGCGGAGTTCGTGGGGCCGGGTTGGCTGCGCCGCTGGGCGCCTCCCGGATTGGTTATCACGCCCCTGGCCGGCTGGTTGGGCAAATCGTTTGACAGCCAGGGCCACGGTATCAACCTGGTGCAGCGACGCGGGGTGGTGCAGCGCGTGCTGCCCATGGCCGCGCAATGGCTGCCCTCGCGCGTCGATGGCCGGCGCGGCGTCACCCTTACGTATGCGCCTGGCTCGGCGTTCCCCTTCGCCTATGTGGTGGATGAGCTGCGCACCATTGACGCAGACACCCTGCTCGGTCTCAGTTTTGGCGCCGCGCCCTGGCTCGCACGCTTGCCGATGCCCTTCTTGCTGCGCCGTCAGGCAAAACTCTCGGCGTTCTTTGGCCATTCACCGCTGGCCGGCGCCGATCTTGATCTGACACGGGACATGAGCTTACCGCGTGACGAGGGAGCCTTGTGACGTCACTCTCCTCGCCAAAACAGCCTATGTCGCGGCGGAGATGATGGCTGGGAATTGACATAAAAATGAGCTAAAGATCGTGCCGTCAAGATTGGGGATGCGCCCATGGCCTACGATGTGATCGTGATCGGTGGGGGGATCGCCGGATCGGCCCTGGCCACGGTGTTGGCCGATCAGGGGATCGAAGTGCTTGTCCTGGAGCGCGAACGGGCCTTCAAAGATCGCGTGCGCGGCGAGGGGATTCATCCGTGGGGCGTGGCCGAGGCGCGGGCGTTAGGCCTGCTGCCGACCATGCTCGCCTGTGGGCGCGAGGTGCGGCACTGGACCACCTCGTTCGGCGCGCCGCCCGGCGACCGTCGTGATCTCATCCTCACCACGCCGCACGCCGTCGGTACGCTGACCTTCTACCATCCCACGATGCAGGAGACCTTGCTGCAGGCCGCCGTACGCGCCGGCGCCACGGCGCAGCGCGGGGCAACGGTCGTCAACGTTCAGCCTGGACATCCGGCGACCGTGCAGGTGGAGATGGACGGTCAGCTTGAGACCCTGCGCGCCAACCTGGTGGTGGCGGCTGATGGCCGTCTCGCGCGTTCACGCGGCTGGGGCGGTTTCGTCATCCAGCGCAAGCCTTATCCGCTCTCGATTGCTGGGGTGCTCCTGGAAGGCGTGCAAGCGCCGCAAGATACCGTCCACGTTCTCTATTATCCGCCGCGGGCACGCGCAGCCATGCTTTTTCCCTTGGGCGATCAACGCTTTCGCACCTACGTCGTTTACCCCACGGAAACGACGTACGTCAGCCTGGGCGGGCATCGCAACCTGACTCATCTTCTGGCCGTTTGCCAAGAGATCGGCGTGCCGCCTGCCTGGTTTGACGGCGCGCGCCTCGGCGGCCCGATGGCGACATTCGAATGCACAGAGACCTGGGTAGAACATCCGCACGCGCCCGGCCTGGTGTTGATTGGCGATGCGGCCAACGCCCCAAACCCGATTTGGGGCTGCGGTTTGTCGTTGGCGCTAAGGGATGTACGAACATTGGCCGGCGCGCTGCAAAGCCACACCAACTGGCGCCAGGCCGGCCACGCGTACGCGCTGGCGCACGATCATGACCGTCGGGCGTTGCAGCGCGCGGAGGATGTGCTGACGCGGCTGCTGTTCGAAATACACACAGGCGAGGAAGGGCTGCGTCTGCGCGTTTCGCCGCGCCAGGTGATCGGCCCGGCGCGGCGGCTGGACATCGTGGGCTTGGGGCCAGACGCGGCGCGTGTCCTGTGATTCTGCCTGACTAAGACAGGATTGACAGGATGAACAGGATTTGTCTTTTCTGGTCAATCCTGTTCATCCTGTCAAGAACTCAGCAATCAGCGCGCGGCGTTGCTGTTCATGTTGGCGTTACGGCTGGAATCGGAGGTTTGCGCCGGGTCGCGCATGCCGCTCGTGTGACACCAGCCGGTCTTGTGCCCCAGGTTGTTAGCCCCGGACAACTGCGCATACGCCTGCTCCACCACGCCGTCCTCAGGGTCGCTCAGGAAGGGATCAGTGGCGATATTGCAGTAGTCGTAGCGGTACCAGACATCGGTGAACGACGTGGTGTGGTAATAGACCTTGGCTCGCGCCCAAGAGGGGATGCCGGCCAGCCAGGTCGCCGCGCCGCTGTAGGTCAGGTCGTAGTTGGAGCCGCAGCCTGCGCCAAAAATCTGGCCAAGCAGCGCCAGATTGCCGGCCAGATTGGTGCCCTGGTACGGCGTACCGACCGACTGAATCAACCGTGGGCCGGTCGCATTGTCCAAACCGCTCCAGTAGTAGGTGTACAGGTGCAATGAGGCCGCGCCGCCCTGACTGTGCGCCACGATGCCGAACGAGCTCCAGCTCGCACCAAAGGTCTTGATCAGGTTGGCAAATTGGTCATGCGTGCGGTTGCGATTCAGATCTGCGAAGAGCGAGGCATTGGTGAACTGCGCCAACGGCCAGGGATTGCTGGATGAGCAGTAGCCGTGCACTAAGAGCAGTCGGCCGGCGTTTGGCGCGTCGGCCTTGGCCAGATTGGCCGGCCGCGGCCCCATGCGCATCTCCTCGCTAATGTCCGCCACCGCGCCCTTGGCCGCTTCTGGCAGGTTTCCCATCTTCAGCGCCATCTGATCGCTCTGCGCCAGAACCACCGACGTGTCCACATCTTGCACGCGCACATTGCGCAGTTCGAACGCGCCGCGGGCGCCGGCTACCGCCAACCAGCGGCCATCAAGGCTTAAGGGTACACTCGCGCCATCGGACGTCACGATGCCGCCGATCCAGGCCACCGGCTGACCCGCGCTCCAGACTTCAGCATAGGCATTGACGCGCTGGCCGGCCGCGAGGCCGCTGACCGGGACTGCCACCCGCAGGCGGACGTTGTCTGCCGGGCTGGCGATTGCGCTGATACCCAGGTTGACCGTGGCCGTGACGATCGGGAAGGCGTGCTCGCCTGTGCGCACAAACGCCGCGCCTTCCGGCGTTGTACCCGTGACCGTGACCTGCGCCGTGTAATCTCCGGCCTGCGAGGGCACAAATGTGGCCCCAAAGATCCCATCGCTGGCCGCGCCATCAGCATGGCGACCGTCATCGGCCAAGCGTAACGATTGCGTTGCGCCATTGGGCAGGCGCAGCGTAGCAGTGGCCTCACGAATGGCTCCGGTGATGGCAGTCGGCTTGGCACCGTCGCTTGCCTGGCGCTGATCGAATAGCGAGGCTGCCAGGCCGATCTCCTGACCGGTGAGCAGGCGCTGCGTATTGACATAAGTGTAGAGGCGATACGGCGATTGGCTGGAAACGACCAGGAAGCCCTGCACCGAACCGGAGACAGCGGTGGGGGCGGTCACTGTGACCGCCCACAGCCCGGGCCGCGCAGCGTCGAACGTGAAGGCCTGTGCGGGGTAGCTGACGCCATCCAGGCCCACGGCGGCTTCTTGGGCGGTGACGCCGGCGCTCACGCTGCCCTTCTGCCACTTGACAGAAGCAGCGCCAGGCATCATCACATCAAGCTGCCAGTCAGCGGCCGTGGGGGAGAGAAGCAGCAGGCTGGCCCCTGCGACGTCATCCACTGCGATGTTTGCACGCCAAACGCCCTCTGCGCCGAAGGTGATCGGCAACATCGCGGCATGAGAACGGACGCCGAGTGTATCCGGCGCGGGCAAGCGCATCAGCGTCATTTCAGAAGCCGGGCCGGCCAGTTGTTTGGTAGGGAGGAATTCGGCTGCGCGCGCGATGGGCGTAGACGCCGCCGGCAGCAGCAGCGAAACCGCAATCAACAGAGCAAGTAGAGTTCGACGATGCATCGTTGCAAGGCTCCTTTCAGTTGGGCGAACAGGTGGGAAAATCAGCAAACAAACGTGGTGAAAGTATACCACGCGTGGATAACGGGGCAAATTACAGGCTGGATTTCTTACCGCGAAGTCGCAAAGGCGCAAAGAAGCGGAGTTCTGCCACGAATGACACGAATGAAACGAATTGGCCCTGATGCATTCGTGAGTCGCCTAATTCGTGGCAAAGTCCGGGCGTGCTGTGCGTCAGGCGCCACAGATCAAGCGATTACTACATCGCCCGGTGTGAAGAAGTGAACGTTGCCCTCTTCCAGGCCGATGGCCTGCACCTGGCCCAGGTTGCGAGCAAAAAAGGCGTAGTGAACATCCCAGCGGGCTGTGTCGCCGCGCAGCCAAAGGAGGCCCTTTTCCATCAAGATGTTGAGGTCAACTGTAGTCACCGGCGTCGCGCGCCAGCGGGCTTCACCAAAGACGACCCGGCGTTCCGTACGGTTGACAGCCACCAGGTCAATCTGTGCGCCGCGTGCCCACCATGAGCCAATCTCCTGCACAGCAAAGGGCAGTTGGCGCTGACCCCAGGCGCGCAGCAGGTGCTGGCGGGCAAGGGTCTCCCAAACCGGCGCCACGATCATCGGCAGGTTATTGCGAATTTCGCCGAGCGTTTCATCCTGACGCTGATTGATCTCGAGCAGTGCCTCGTGTGGCGCCAGCCACCGATGCCAGAAACGCAGAAACGGATCAAGAATGTGATAGGTACCCTGGCGCCCCTCGTCGTGCAGTCGGCCCAAGGGCAGGCGGTGCTCGATGAGACCGTTGCTCAGCAGATCGTCCAGGTAATGCTGCGTAGCGCCGAGGGTCAGATTGGCGGCAGCCGCGATATCCTGGCGCCGGTGCTGGCCCGCGGCCATCGCGCCCAATACACGACCGTACACATCTACTTCGCCCTTTAGTTCTTCGTGCAGCAGCAGGCGCACTTCGTTGAAGAGGCTGCCGGCCGGGCTCAGCAGCTCGCGCTCGATGTTGCGCACGAGGGATAATTGCGCATCCACCGCGGTCAGGTTGCGTGGCATGCCGCCCAAGACCGCATAGGTTTCGATCAATTGCTCATCTGTGTAGCTTGGAAAAAAGGCCGTGAGATCCGATGGAAGCAGAGGGAGCAACTCATAAGCCCAGGTGTGACGCCGGTAGAGGGGTGCATGACCGTCGAGAATCTCACGACGTACGACGCTGAAGGTTGAGCCTGTCAGGCAGAGGAACAGGTGGGAGTGTTGGAGGGTCGTGTCCCAGGCGCGCTGCAATAGAGTCGAAAAGCCGGGCACCGAATCGGCCAGGTAAGGGTATTCGTCGAGCACCACAACGAAGCGTTGATTGCGCGCCAGTTCTGCCAGCGCCATCAGCGCGCTGTCCCAATCGGAGAAGGTGCGCTCAGGCTCGTTGAGTGCGGCCGCCAGGTGACGTGTGAACTCGGCCAGCAAAGCCTGGCCCGGCAGCCGCGCGGCGAAGAAGTAAAAGAACGGTTTGCCCTGGCACCATTCGTAAATCAGGCTCGATTTGCCCACGCGGCGCCGCCCGTAGAGCACGGCAAACTCCGCGCCCGATCGGGCGTAGCGGGCATCGAGATAAGAGAGTTCACGCTGGCGATTAAGAAACATCGCACCCTCACAAACGTTGCTCCATGAGATAACTTTGCGAAGTGTAGCTCAGTAAGATACGCTTGTCAAGAACGCACTGCCGAATCCGGAAGGTGTGCCAGCAAAGTTTTGCCACGGATTACACGAATGAAACGAATTGGCCCTGATGAATTCGTGAAATTCGTCTAATTCGTGGCAAAGTCCGGGTGCCTCTCACGCCGCCGCGATGATGAGCGCGAGGGCCAGCGCCAGGGTGATGGCGCCGAGGCCGAAGAGGGCGCCGGCGATGGTTAGCTCGATGATGCGCTTGGCCGCACTGTCGAAGAAGTCGAGCCGCCGCAGTTGACCTGCACCTTGACCACCAGCCCGCAGCCGGGCGAGCGGCAGGGCAGGGCCAGGGTGTTCAGCCCCTTCTCCCCGCGGTAGACGACGCGATACTTGGCGCACGCGTCCTGGCGGTTGTACCAACTGATGTGCCCCTTGGAGCACTTGAACGCAAACCGATCTTCGGTCGCGTCCGGGGTCGTTGTCGTTTCATCCATCGTTGCATCTCCTGTGGTTGTCTCTGCGCTCCGCCGCGCGGTAATTTACCGCAGAGAATACAAAGAACACGAACTGGGAAGGCGCGCCGTCGCAAGTGACGGCCACGTGGGAATCAGACGTGCGGGTTAGGGTGAGTTCCATGGGACAGAAATTCGGAATGATGAATGCTGAACGCTGAATAAGAGGGGGGTGATTGCTTACAGTGTAATGGGAGAGAGAACGATTGTCAAGTTAATGAGATTTTGCGTCATATCTCATTTTGAGATACAATTTAATTGCGTCCGTTCATTTCAATCGAGGCAAGTTGTACGTTCGGCATGTGCTCACGCACAGTGACTATGACCGAGGGGAGTGGAGAGAATGAGCGACCTGATTCAAAACATGCAAGCGCAGTGGGCTGCCATAAGCCCAATCTTCACGATTCGTAATGAGCATGAGTATCAAGCCGCCGTGGAGAGGCTCAACCGCCTCATTGATGACGTGGGGACTGACGAGACACATCCATTGTATGACTTGCTCGATACACTGGGCGTCGTGATCGCCGCTTATGAGGAACGGCACTATCCAATGCCACGCAGCAGCGGAACGGATGTGCTGGCTTATTTGATGCAAGAGCACGGGTTGACGCAGGCGGAGCTGCCAGAGATCGGGTCGCAAGGGGTTGTGTCAGAAATTCTGGCAGGCAGGCGCGAGCTGAACGTGCGTCAGATTCGTGCGCTGGCCCAGCGCTTTGGCGTCTCTCCGGCCGTTTTCTTCTAATCCGCACGTGAGTGGTGCGACTCACACCCCAGGGGCCATTTGACACAGCAACCGCTTTGGCGTAGAATGTATTTTAAGCGGTACAAGTTTAGTTGTGCGATGTAAAAAGGGGTAAACCGGGCCGGCCAGGCCGGATCATCACCTCCCTATCGCACCACGGCCGCAAACGGCTACCGGAGCATTTTGCATGTCAAACACTCACACCTCACCGGCGATAACCACCAGCATCGAGCTGTTCTTGGGCGACGCGATGCTTGGCGCCAGCCAGACACGCGCGGCCTATCGCACGGCGCTAAACGCCTTTGTGCTCTATTTGAGCCAGGAGCACGCGCTGGACGCGCAGACCGCCCTGCCCCAGGTCTTGACGGTGGACCAGCTCCTCACGTGGCCCACCTGGCTGCTCGACGAACGCGGCGTCAGTCAACGCACGCTGCAAACCTACCTGGCCGCCCTGGTTCGTTATGTCGAGTTCTTGCAGATTCGGGACTGGCTGGAATTCAGCGGCCAGCAGGCCGTGCGTTTTCGTGAGGGCCTGCGCCGCACGCGCAAGTCGCAGCGCCCGGCGCAGCTCCTGCCCCATCCCCCCACCGCGGGCCAGGTGCAGCTGCTGCTGGAAGCCGCGCGACAGCGCGCGGTCGCGCCCGAAAATGAACGGGTCAGCCTGGCGCGTCTGCGCGACATCGCGCTGATCGAAACGCTGCGCTGCACGGGGCTGCGCGTCAGCGAAGCGGTCGGTTTGAAGCGCAAGCAGTTACGTCAAGAAGCCGATGGCACGACGATGGCCTGGATCGTGGGCAAAGGCCGCAAGGAGCGCCAGGTCTTCTTCGACG
>CAZEPA010000078.1:0-11304 GCA_964513955.1 uncultured Anaerolineae bacterium
GACTACCGACTACCGACTACCGACTACCGACTACCGACTACCGACTACCGACTACTGACTACCGAGGACCTATGACATTCGACCAACAAACCCGAAACCGGCTGGCGCGATTCGTCGGCGATGCGCGGGCGCTGCTGACAGAGGAATTCACGCGTCAGTTGCAGCAGGAGTACGGGCTGGATCCAGAACGTGGCGAGGTGACCGACCTGACCCGGCTGAGCCATCTGGACGACGCCCGGCGCGAGACCGCGGCCCTGCTGCGTGAGACGCTGGCCTATTATCTGGCCCGCCACCCCAAGTCGGATGTCAAAGCACGCCAGGAAACCCTGCAGCGGATTGTGCGCGAGCAAGCCTTTACCGTGCTCAACCGGCTGTGCGCCCTGCGCATGGCTGAGAGCCGCGCGCTCTTGATCGAAGCCGTTGGCCAGGGCTACCGCGCTAAAGGTTTCCAGCTCTACAGTCGCCTCGCCGGCACAGGTCTTGGGGAGACGGGGGACGCCTATCGCTGTTTCCTGTTCAGCCTGTTTGACGAGCTGGCGCTGGAGCTGCCCGTGCTGTTTGATCGCTACGCGCCTGAAGGCCGGCTCTTCCCACGCCCAGCCGCCCTGCTGGACGTGCTGGCGCTCATCAACAACCCGGACATTGCGCCGCTGTGGGCCGAGGATGAAACCATCGGCTGGATCTACCAGTACTTCAACTCGGTCGAGGAGCGCCGGCAGATGCGCGCTGAATCCCAGGCCCCGCGCAACAGCCGCGAGCTGGCCGTGCGCAACCAGTTCTTCACCCCGCGCTACGTGGTCGAATTTCTGACCGACAACACCCTGGGCCGCATCTGGTATGAGATGACGAAAGGTGAAACCAGCCTGAAGGAAAGCTGCCGCTACCTGGTGCGCAGGCCAACCGAGGTGTTTTTGGAAAGTAGTCAGTGGTCAGTGGACAGTGGTCAGGAGTCAGTTGTCAGTGACCAGACCGACCATACTGACCACCGACTACTGACTACTGATCACACTGATCACTCTGATTACTCCCAAGAAGGACTCCTGCGCCAACCGGTCTACATTCCCCACCGACCGCTCAAAGACCCGCGCGACATCCTCATGCTCGACCCGGCCTGCGGCTCCATGCACTTCGGCCTCTACGCGTTTGATCTGTACGAGCGGATCTATGAAGAAGCGTGGGACATGCAGACAAGTGGACAGTGGTCAGTGGTCAGTAGGCAGACGTCAGTGGACAGTGGCCAGGCGTCAGTGGACAGTGGCCAGACCGACCCCTCTGACAGCCGACCACTGACTACTGACAACCGACTACTGATCACTGACCACCGACCACTATCCACTGACTACTCCTCCAAAGAAGCCTTCCTGGCCGATGTGCCCCGTCTCATCATCGAGCACAACATCCACGGCATCGACATTGACTCGCGCGCGGTGCAGATCGCGGGGTTGTCGTTGTGGCTGCGGGCGCAGCGCAGCTGGCAGGCGCAGGGCGTCAAGCCCCAGGATCGGCCCCAGATCCGGCGTTCCAACATCGTGTGCGCGGAGCCGATGCCGGGAGATCGTGCGCTGCTGGAGGAATTCCTCAAGACTCTGCGCGATGAGCGGCTGGAGGGGCTGATCCGCCGCGTGCTCAAGGTGCCAGCCAACCAGCGCGTGCGCGCCACGCCGGCTATGGCCGACGCATTGTGCGACCTGGTGCGCACGGTGTGGAAGGAGATGGCGCTGGCCGGCGAGGCCGGCAGCCTGCTCAAGATCGAGGAGGCGTTGGCCGACGCGGTGGCCCGGGGCAAAGCGGAGTGGGATGAGAAGATGCCGCTCTTCCGCGTGACCGAGTTCGGGCTGACCGAGCAGGCGGATGAGAAGCCCACGATCCGGTACTACAAGACGATCCCAGGCGAAGATGCGGATTTCTGGGACCAGGCTGAGGCTCTGGTGTTGGGCGCCTTACAAGACTACGCTGACCGCGCCGAGAATGGAGGGGGTTATCGGCGACGGCTTTTTGCTGGTGATGCGGCTCGAGGTTTCGCGTTCGTTGACCTTTGTCGCCGACGTTACGACACTGTCGTCATGAATCCGCCATTCGGAGAGGCGGTCGCGCGCACTACCCCGGGCGACGTTTATTCGACGTTTAGCGGAAATGTGCTTTGCGCTTTTGCTCTCAGGGCAGTGACTATGCTTCGGCCCGCTGGCTTAGCCGGCTCGGTGGTCGACGCGACGGTCCTGACCAAGAGCTCATACCAGAGCTTCCGTCAGGAGCTGTGGTATGAAGCCAAGAAACTTGAGCTGTGTGCCAATCTCGGATGGGGGATCCTGGATGGTGCAAATGTGGAGGTTGGCATCCTTCTGCTGCGAGCAAGCGTTACGAGCTCGCATTTCCTCAGCCTTGATGCACGTCGTTCCCCAGAGGACGTGCTGATGCAATGCTCTTTGCGTGGAGATCTTTTGCAGTTAACATCCTCGCGCAGGTTAGTGCCTGTCACAGATCGCCTGCTGCGCGCAATCCCAAATCTTGCCTTTCCCCTGACGCCCGATGTTCTGGTTCATGTTGGAGCACGAAAGCTGAGCGAGGCTTATGCAACTGCCAAGCAAGGTGTGGCGCCCGTAGATTCCTTCCGGGTAATGCGCCTTCGCCTGGAAGTGGATGCCAATGATCTCGTCTTTCAACGCGTCTGGTGGACGGTCAACCGGGGCGGCGAATATTCACCTTTCTACCGTGACTTTACCGAGGTGGTGAACTGGCAAGACGATGGCGCTGAGCTTAAAGCAGATATCCTCCGCCGCTATCCCTATCTAAGCGGAAATGTCGCGTGGGTAGCGAAGAACGAGGACTTCTACGGTCGTGCTGGTCTCTGCTATGCCAAGCGAACCGATTTCCTGAGCGCTCAAGCTCTCCCGCAGGGGACCATGATCACGGTGGAAGGTCTCGGGGTTTACCCGAGAGGTGACGTCGATCCTTTCCTTGTGCTCGGACTTCTTAACACCCGCTCCGTAGCGTATATACTAAACACATACTGCGGTCAGCATAAGTACAGTGGTTATGTCGACCAGATTCCAGTCCCGGCCTTGACATCGGCAGAAGAGCAGGAAATCTCGGACCTGGCACGGAAGGGCTACGAGTTGACCAGGATACTCGAGACGAAAAGCGAGCTGAGCCCACTTTTCTGGCTGGCGAGTTTCCGACCCTATGGCATCGCTGCTGGCTGTGCGGCTATGCGCGCCCAGAACGAAGTAGTCCTAAGTCGGCTGGAGGGTGTGCTTGCGCGACTGGACGCAATCACAAAAGACCACTGGACAGATATAGCGACGGATGCCATCCGCAGCTACGAGCTTGACTCAACTAACTACTCGCCGCATACTCAATGTGGCTATTTTCTGGGTCTGGTGTTTGGGCGTTGGGACCTGCGTTGTGCCACCGGCGAGATACGCGCGCCGCAAGCTCTGGACCCTTTCGCACCGCTTCCGGTCTGCTCACCTAGCACACTGCAGAATGCCGACGGTCTCCCAGCGTTGCACAGCGATGTGCCACAGGACTATCCGCTTCGCATTTCCTGGCCAGGGATTCTAGTCGATGATGAGGGACATCTCGAGGATGTGGAACGCCGCGTTCGCGAGGTGCTGCAGGTCATCTGGAAGGAGCGGGCCGAGGCGATCGAGCAGGAAGTGTGCCAACTGGTCGGCGTGCGCTCTCTCCGTGAGTACTTCCGCAAGCCCGGTCTGTTCTTCGCCGAACATGTCAGGCGCTACTCCAAGTCGCGGCGCCAGGCGCCTATCTACTGGCCCCTCTCTACGCCGTCCGGCTCCTACACGCTCTGGCTCTATTACCACCGCCTGACCGACCAAACGCTCTACACCTGCATCAATGACTTCGTGGATCCAAAGTTGGCAGTGGTCAGTGGTCAGTTGGCAGTCCTCAGGCGCAAGAGCGGCCGGTCGCGAGAGGAAGAACGGGAGCTAGAACAGCTGACCGACCTGGAGGCGGAGCTGAAAGACTTTCGGGCCGAGTTGCTGCGGGTCGCGGCGTTTTGGAAGCCGAACCTCAATGACGGCGTGCAGATCACCGCCGCGCCGCTATGGCGGCTGTTCCAGCATCGCCTCTGGCAGCGGACACTCAAGGAGACGTGGGAGAAGCTGGAGGCCGGCGAGTACGACTGGGCGCACCTGGCGCTGAGCATCTGGCCCGGCCGTGTCGTCCCCCAGTGCGTCACGGATCGCAGCCTGGCCATCGCGCACGACGTGGAGGATCTCTTCTGGGTCGAGGACGGCGGCCGCTGGCGGAACCTCGACCCGCCTGACGCGGAGTTCGCCGAGCAGGTGCGGCGCCAGCAGCGGCCGGCGCGAGAGTCGCTGCGGTCGGGTCTGGCGGCCTTGACCCTGGGCGAAGGTCGGGGCTTGCGTTGTGTGGAGGTCTATGCGGCGTTGGCGGCTGGCAAGTGGGATGATCTGGCGCCTGCGCGGCTGCTGTGGCCCGCCCGCGTGGCTGAGAAATGCTGGGACGATCCCCTGCTGGCGCTCACGCTGCGTGTACAGCTGCCGGCCAGGCCGACCAAGGCCGGCCGCGCTCGCTTCGTCAAGGAGCAGGTGGAGGCCGGCTGCCCGGACCTGGTCACCGCCGTGGAGGAGGCCCTGCAGGATCGTCCCGACCGCTTCGCCGCGTTCTGGGCCGAGCTGGCGCGCGGCGATCACGACGACCTCAGCCTGGCGTTGGCGCTGTGGTCGCAGCGGGTGGTGGAGAAGTGCGCCGCGGACGTAGAGTTGGCGGAGCGGCATGGGCTGCGGCGGTTTTTGTGGGCGGAGGATGGGCGCGGTGGGTGGAGGAGACGGAAAGCAAGGCAACAAGAGATTGTGGATGAAGTCCACAGGCGAGCCCTGTAGGCAGGTAACGTACTTATAGAGTCGTCAACGATTCGAATGTGTGGAAGGGTCCATAGCAAGTAGAGGCAGGGTACACAGGAAGGGCCACATATGCTTGTGACTGAAAACCAACTCGATCAATGGGTATGGGCAAATGCCCGAGATGCCCAGGCTTTGATCGTCGAACTCGTCTGGCGCCTCGTTGCGGCGTCATGTCCTAACTCACAAAAACGATTTCCATTGGGCGATAGTATCGGTCAGCATGGACCTGACGGTAGACTGGAAGCTGACCTGGGATTTGAACCATTTGTTCCCGAGGGAGACTCACTGTGGGAAATTGGCACTGGCCTGCATGCTGGCGACAAGGCCACGTCTGACTACAACGATCGTACCGCCGATGTGCCACCAGATGTTCGTGATCGGCTAACCTTTGTATTCGTTACGCCACTTTCCGGACGTAAGGACTGGGAACACACATGGAAGGAGGGCGCACAGGCGGCCTGGCTAAAAAAGCGCCGTAATCGAGGCGAGTGGAAAGACGTTCGAGTCATTGACGGGACGAGGTTGGTTGAATGGATTCACCAGTTCCCGGCTGTTGAGTTGTGGCTTGCACAAAAGATCAGCACCGGGCCTATGTTGCACGTAGATTTGCCGGAGCTGCATTGGGATATGATAAAGTCTATCGGTGAGCCCCCATCCCTAACGCCGGATCTCTTCTTGGCTGATAGGACTGACGCGTGTACAAAGCTAAGTGAAGTGTTTGCTGGTACGACTATGCGGCTCAAATTGACTACCCACTACCCAGGGGACGTCGTTGACTTTACCTGCGCCTATCTGGCGTCGCTTGACGCTGAAGAGCGCATGGATGCACTCGGTCGCAGCGTTATCATTTCGGCAACCGATGCCTGGAATACGATTTGTGGCCAGAGAGAAAAGCATATTCTGATTGCCGACCCTGCTCTTGATTTAAGCAGCGACTCAGGGACAAAGCTCATTCAAAGAGCATTGAAGGCGCGTCATGCGGTAATCTTTGGCGGGCCTCACGGTGGTGTGCCCGATCCTGCAAGCGCCACTCTCCCGATGCCGAGAAGTAATCACGTCAAGGAGGCGCTGGAAAAGGCTGGATACAATGAGGAACGGGCTCGAACACTGGCACAGAAAAGCAACGGAAACCTCGCTACTCTGCTTCGATGCATTCAGAACCTGTCGGTCATGCCAGAATGGGCTCAAAGCTCTCCTGCAGCTGAATTGGCCGTTGCGCTGTTGCTCGGGTCCTGGAACGATGATTTGCAGGCTGACCGTTCTATCGTTGAGGGTCTTTCGGGAAAAGCATTTGGGGAGTGGATCGGTAAGATGCGTGAGATTGCGCTGCAGCCGAGCACTCCCCTCATCCAGCGCGACGGTAATTGGCGATTCGTTTCGCGCTATGAAGGCTGGTATGCATTAGGTCCACGACTGTTCGATGAGCATTTGAATAGACTATGGGCCATATCAGTATCTGTCCTGCGAGAAAGGGATCCCCAATTCGATCTTCCGAGAGAAGAACGGTATGCAGCGCGCATCCATGGGAAGGTGTTGACGCATTCCGGGCTTCTGCGCCGTGGATTAGCTGAATCTCTGGCGCTGGCGGGAAGTCATGCTCGAGCTCTTACATCCTGTTCTCTCGGCAAAGCAGCAGCCGTTGCACATCGCGCAGTGCATGACATCCTGGCTGAAGCCGATTGGGTGCTCTGGGCGAGTTTGAACGATCTCCTTCCGCTGCTGGCGGAGGCAGCTCCTGAGGCATTTCTTGACGCAGTGGAACGCACATTGGGCAGCAATCCGTGCCCGTTCGACGCGCTGTTTGCTCAGGAAAGTGATGCATTGCTCGGCCGCAACTACATGACCGGCCTGTTATGGGCGCTTGAGACCTTGGCGTGGGATGCCGATCATCTCAGCCGCGTGGTTCTTTGCTTGGGCGGGCTTGCAGCGCGGGACCCCGGCGGAAACTGGAGCAACCGACCTGTCAATTCGCTAACCACCATCTTATTACCATGGTTGCCACAAACTTGCGCACCCCTTTCCAATCGAATGGTCGCCCTGAATGCGCTGCGCGCCGAATATCCGGCCATTGGGTGGAAACTCCTGGTAAGCCTATTGCCGAAACGCAACTCAATGTCAATGAGGTCACGACGGCCAGCATGGCGTTCCACAATACCCGATGATTGGACTGAGGGAGTGACTCATCACGAGTACTGGGAACAAGTCCATCAGTACACGGGGATGGCAGTTAGCGAGGCGAAAAACGACATTGAGAAGCTCTCCGAGCTTGTTAATGACCTGGCATATCTTCCCCCGCATGCCCAGGAGTTGCTCCTGGAACACCTCGCCTCGGATGCTTTACTCAGCCTTCCCGAGTCTAACAGGTTGCAAGTTTGGAATGCACTCGTTGACTTGGTTTCCAGGCATAAGAAGTACGCAGATGCGGACTGGGTCATGCGACCTGAGTTGGTCGGCAGAGTCGAAGTTTGCGCCGACCGTCTCGCACCAAGCGGGCCTTTCTTCCGTCATCAAAGGCTCTTCAGCGAACGTGATTTCGATCTCTTTGAGGAGAACAGCAACTACGAAGATCAGATGAGGAGCCTGGAAGTACGCCGTCAGCAGGCTATGCAGGAGGTCGCTGCAAGCGGGGGAGTGCAAAGGGTGCTGGCTTTTGCAGGGGTAGTGCAGACGCCTTGGCGTGCCGGTATTGCGTTTGGGGCTGTAGCAGACCCCAGTGCCGATGGCGTAATACTGCCCGATTTGCTCAATACCGACGAAAAACCACTCGCCCAGTTCGCTGGCGGCTTTGTGCTGGCTCGATTCCGTAGTCGCGGTTGGTCATGGGTCGATCAGTTGGATACTTCGCAATGGAATCCGGGGGAGATTGGACAACTGCTGTCCTTTCTGCCGTTCACACCAGGCACCTGGGAGCACGTGAATATCTTTCTTGGCGTAGACCAGGCTGCCTATTGGACAAAGACCAGCGCCAACCCCTTCGAGGCCACTGGGGGGCTGGAGATTGCAGTGGAACGATTGCTCCAGTATGGAAGACCGATTGCTGCGATCGACTGCCTTGGCAGGATGCTACACGACAGCCAAACAATCGACAGTGTAATTGCGAGCCGGGTTTTGATAGCAGCTCTTGCGTCGTCTGAGCCCCAAAACCCTACGGTTTCCTACGAGATCGTAGAAATCATCAAAGCATTGCAGAATGACCCCGACACAAACCCATCTGACCTTGTCCAAATTGAGTGGGGATACTTGCCGCTTTTAGATGAGCACCATCATGCTGCGCCGCGACATCTGTGGCAACTCCTGGCCGACAGGCCAGCTTTTTTCTGTGAGATGATTCGACTCGTATTTCGGTCGAGAGAGGACAAGCACCCGGCTGAGGAGTTATCCGGTGCCCAGAAAAACGTCGCATCCAACGCGTATCACCTGCTGTCGGAATGGCGGTCCCCGCCCGGTTACCGCGCCGATGGGCCTTATGATGGTGAGGCGCTTGCGTCTTGGCTAACCGCGGTTCAGAAGGAATGTGCGGAGACCGGACATCTGGAGGTCGCCATGACAATGGTTGGCCAGGCGCTGGTCTACACACCGCCAGACCCAGGAGGACTTTGGATCCATCGCTCGGCTGCTGCGGCGCTGAACGCAAAAGAAGCTGGGAAAATGCGCGAGGGTTTTCATATGGGGTTGATCAACTCGCGAGGCGTGCATTGGGTCGATCCCACTGGCAAACCGGAGAGAGAGCTTGCAGCGAAGTATCGCCGCCAAGCCGAGGACCTTGAAATGGCTGGATACCACAGGTTGGCTTCTACACTTCGAGAGTTGGCGAGCTTTCATGAGCGTGAAGCAGACAGGATATCATCGAGAGATTCGCTAGACGATTCGTAGCGGTTCGCTTCGCTACACATCGGTTGTGGCGGCGGAGTAGTATGTCAACATATCGTTCCAGCATACCGCCGCGCTGCCGGTCAGCCGGTTGCACAAAAAAATGGGCGTTGGCGACCGGCAAGTGGACGATCTTATGCCGGCGCTCCCGGTGTGATCCGAACGAGTGGCGAAGGAAAGCTGGGGCGATCCCCGGCTGGCGCTCACATTGCGCGTGCAACTGCCAGCCAGGCGACAAGCGAAGAGTCTGTTGATGCAAGCAAGAGGATTACGGGTTCCCGAACTGGACAGATATTCGTTGCATGTGATCGGTTGTTCATGTCCTGAGGTCATCCTATGAGCACGGAAAATCCAACTACCAATCCAGAAGAGCCGAAAGGCACGCTCCAAGGATCTAGGACTGAGAGGAAAAGCGGAGCCCCAAAGCCCACGCAAAAGCACAGACAAACGCTGGGTGGTGACCCGGCACAGGCGTCGGCAACCTCGCAAGCCTCTTCGACGGCGCCCGAAACCAAGCGCGCGTCATCCGGAAAGGAACTGCGTGAGTGGCTCGCGGTCTTCATAGCGCTCATCGGCCTTGTTGTAGCTGTCGCTTCCCTGCTGTACACTAGTGCACACGATCGTGCAGACCGGGAGGATGAGATCATTCAACGGACCACTAGCCAGGCAGTTTCAACAGTTGAGCAGGCGACCAGACAGGCGGCCGCAACATCTGATGCGGCGTTAGCTCAAGAAGTAGTGGGTTTAAGGAAAACTCAGACTGTTTTGGAGGCCGACCAGTCGAGACTATTGAGGATGCAAGTCTTCCCATTCATTCACGCCGTCAATCAAGACTCGACTGAACTAACGCTGACAGATACCAAGATCATTACCGACTCAAGCGGAGCGTTGATGATCCATGGCACAGGTCAGTTGACCGCGACTCTCGCCAATGACGGCGGCTCAAAAGCCGGGTTGATCGATGTGCAATGGACACAAAAGAGCACAGGCGGACGAATCCAGCATCTGAGGATAGACAGTATCACAGTGCAGGGCCAAGGCATGGTTAACCTGCCATCGACCATTGAGAACCAGTCAGCCACTTTGTTGAAACTCGAAATGGCGAGCGAGGTTACGGCCAGCCATGACTTAGTTCGGAACACGCCGTATCAACTCGGACGCGTTCTATCAGACATCCTGCAAGCCGAAGGTACAGACGTAATATTCCAATTTTCGAACGCAGACCCGCTCACGCTGACCGTTCAGGCTGTAAGTCTAGCTATACCAGTGCAAGTGATTCGAACGGACCCGCCATCACCTTTCCCAGTGACCGACGCGGATCAAACAGGGGTTGTTTGTGTGAGGTTGAGCGATAGTGGAGCAGTAACGACACAAGGGGCCCATGTCCAGATTGTCGCTCCAGATGGTGTCACAAGTGCAACGATCTCGGTAGACGGTGTGGCATGTCTTACCCTTCCAGTACGGGAAGGGGACTATCACGTTCGGTCCGAGACAGGCTGGACGCAGGCTTTTCGAGTCGTCCCCTCGACGGAGTTCTACCTGACGCTGCCGCGTCCCGGTGCCGTTGCGCTCGTAATGGCGGATTACTCCCGCTGGTTGTGGATAATTGCTGGCCTTATTGCCGTACTGGGACCTACACTTTTTCTGTCAAAGTCACGCTCGCGGACCATCTCTGTAGAGTGGGAAATTACGTCACCCGGAGCTGTAGAAGTTGCGCATGACACATCTGCTCTTCGGTTTTCTCGGATCGGGATAGCTCGTTCAGTACAATTGTCGCCCAAAAGCCGTCTCGATTTGAAACGCGAAAACACAGGGTATGAGCTGAAACTCGTGCACATGAGTCGCAGTGGGAGCGGAGGCGAGGCCATGCCAACGGATAACATATGGGTTTCAGATAAAGATCTGAAGATGGGGAAGGTTCAGCGTAAGATGGTCTCTGAGGATGAAACCCTAATGGTGTGGATCGGACGAACAAAGTAGGACGCACAAGCCGCAGCGACGAGCAGAAGCACGCGCCAACCTGGGTTTGGGCATTACTGGAGAACACTGTGGGCATTGGAGAATTCATACAGAATGAAGTATTGTTGCCTCGGCTTCGACAGGCAGGAATGTCGGTGGTCTACGACCCTGACCAACGCTATCGCACGTTGTGCCTGGCCCTGGCCGGCGACCATTGCCGCGTGATTGACGCCAGCGCCAGCAGCATCGAAAGCCGCGCGGCGGCCATGACGGCCCTGCAGGCGTTGGGCCAGCCGAACTCGCCCATCACGGAGCTGCTGATCTACGTGCCCGCGCGCGCCCCGCTGACCGACGAGGAGAAACAGCGCGATCCGTTTGCCCTCTACGGGGCCTGCGGCGCCGTCTTCCCTGAAAGCGACGGCGACGAGTACCTGAGCCTCTGCCTGCGTTACAAGGCCGACCATGCCACCGAAGTGCGCCGCATCTTCGCCGAGAACCCCAACCCTTCCTTCGCCATGATTGACGCCATTGGCAGCGGCCTGGGCTGGCCGCAGCTGCAGGCCCTGCTGCGAGTCGAGTCGCCGCG
>CAZEPA010000079.1:0-8015 GCA_964513955.1 uncultured Anaerolineae bacterium
GCTCGCGACCGATGCCGCTGGACGCGCCGGTAATGACCACAATTTGATCCTTGAATGACTGCATAACGCTCCTCAACTGAATCGCGGCGATTTGACAATCGTTGCCAGACGCCTACACTAATTCGTGCGATCTACGACACGAAAGGATCCCACGAATGCGACTTTTCATGATTCGACATGGGCAAAGCCTGGTCAACCTGAAAGACTGGAATGAGGGCAACAAAGACGAAGGTTTGACCGACCTGGGCAAGCGCCAGGCCGCCGCGCTGGCCCAGTGGCTGCCCACGCACCTGCCCACGATTGATGTCCTCTATTGTAGCACCATGCGCCGTGCGCTGGAAACAGCCGCCCCGCTCTGTGCAGCCTATGGCATGACCTTACGGCGCGAAGACCGCCTGCGTGAGATCGGCAACAACCGCCTCGATCACACCCCGTATCCGAACGATGATCTGCCGCGCGACTATGCCGATTACTGGGGCAGCGAGCGCCCCTTCAACTCGATCACCCCCACGATGGACGAAGGCGAGAGCTGGATGCACTTTCGCACGCGCGTAGGGGCTTTTCTGGAAGAGATCGTGCAGCGCCATCGGCAGCAGACCATCGCCGCAGTCTGCCACGGCGGCATTCTGGAGGTTGCGTTTGATCACATCTTCAATGTCGGCCCGTGGCGCCGCTGTGAGGTGTGGGTGCGCAACACCGGCATCACCCAATTCGAATATGTGGAACATCCACGGCGAGAAACGTGGCGCCTGCATTATCACGATCGCGCCGACCACCTCGTCGGCCTCTGAGAACAGGTAGACCCATGACCAACCATGAACTGGCTAACACCTTTCGCTTGATCGCTGATCTGCTCGACATTCAGGGCGAGGTAATCTACGTCACCCTGGCCTACCGCAAGGTGGCCGACAATCTGGAGGCGCTGGGCCGTGATGTCAATGAGGTTTGGCGCGAAGGCAAGCTGCGCGAAATTCCGGGCGTGGGCAAGGCCATTGCCGACAAAATAGATGAGCTGCTGCGCACCGGTCAGCTTGGCTTCCTGGATCGCTTGCAGTCGGAGGTGCCGGCCAGCCTGGCCGAGCTGCTGCGCGTGCCCGACCTCGGGCCTAAAAAGATCAACCTCTTCTGGCGCAGCCTGGGCGTCACCACACTGGCGCAGTTGGAAGCCGCGGCGCGCGGGGGTCAACTGCGCAGCCTGAGTGGCATGGGCGCCAAATCAGAGGCCAAAATCCTGGCCGGGCTGGAATCGCTGAATCGCCGCAGCGGCCGCACACCGTTGGGCGCGGCCTTGCCAGCCGCGCTGGAAATGCTGGCCGCGCTGCGCCAGGCGCCTGGCGTGGTGGACGCGGCCTTGGGCGGCAGTCTGCGGCGCATGAAATCAACGGTCGGCGATCTCGACCTCCTCGTGGCCGCGATCAACTCGGCGGCCGTCATGCAGGCGTTTGTCAGTCAAGCCGGCGTCGCGCGCATCCTCGGTCAGGGCGGCACCAAGGCCAGCGTGGAGTTCGTCAACGGCCTGCGCGCGCAACTGTGGGTGCACCCGCCGGAACGCTTCGGCACGGCGCTGCAATACGCCACCGGCTCCAAAGAGCACAACGTGCGCCTGCGTCAGCTCGCGCTCGACCGCGGCCTCTCGTTATCGGACCAGGCTTTCATGCGCAGCGATGGCAGCGAAATTTTGTGCGCGACCGAGGCGGAGGTCTACACCGCGCTGGGCCTGCCGTGGATTGCGCCGGAACTGCGCGAAGATCGCGGCGAAATTCAGGCCGCGCTGGCTGGCCGCCTGCCTACCCTGATCGAACCGGGTCAGCGTCGCGCGGAATTGCACAGCCATTCCACCTGGAGCGATGGCCGGGCCTCGATCCGAGAGATGGCCCTGGCCGCGCAATCACGCGGCTTGCAGGTGCTCGCCATCACCGATCATTCGGGCGGTCTCGGCATCACCGGCGGCTTGAGCGTGGAAGATATCGCGCGTCAGCGCGCAGAGATAGACGCGCTGCAAACAGAGTTGGGAGATTCCATCCGCCTCTTGCAAGGCGCCGAGGTGGAAATTCGCGCGGATGGCTCGCTGGACTACAGCGATGAGGTCCTGGCGCAGTTCGACATCGTCATCGCCTCCCTGCATACCAGTCTGCGCCAGCCCCGCGCCCAGGTGACCGAGCGCTTGCTGCACGCGGTGCGCAATCCGCACGTGGACATCATCGGCCACCCCACCGGCCGCCTGATTCCGGACCGCGAGGGCGCCGACCTGGACATGGACGCCATCCTGGCCGCCGCCGCGGCCAGCGGCGTGGCGATGGAAATTAACGCCAACCCCAACCGTCTTGATCTGGATGACGTCTATGCCCGCCGCGCCATGGAGATGGGCATTCGCCTGGCGATCAACACCGACGCGCATGACCCAGAGCACCTGGCGCAGGATGTCTTTGGCATAGCCACCGCGCGGCGGGGCTGGGTAGAACCGCAGCACGTCATCAACACCTGGGAGGCGGACGCCCTGCTCGCCTGGTTAAGCAGCCGCAAATGCACATAACTCCACTGCCAGGTGTAGTCAATGTTTTTCAAGGCGGTTTATGATTTTACATAATCGCCAATGAGGTGTACGTAATTGCTGCGTGGAGTCAAGCGTTCCATGAACACACTGAGACGAAACAACAGATCGCTGAAGGCCAGGTAAGTGGGATCGCTAATGTGCTCAATGGTTACTTGTCTTAGCTCAGCGGATTTTGCATATTGCTCGATTTCGCCAATTGTATTGCACTGATAAGCAACAGGAAAGGTGTCTATCGCGGAACGAGCATAGAACAGTTTCACAAGGTATTTTTGCCACAAAGCAGGTACAAGACGATTTAGGGTCGTAACCAAGTTGTGGCGGTTGGGCGTGAGAAATACAAAATGGCCCTCTTTTTTCAAGACACGAGCTACTTCAGAGAAGACCGATTCAGGATCTGTGAGGTGTTCCAAAACCCATGAACTCACAACTAGATCGAACACCGCATCATCGAAGGGTAGAGATGCCAGGTTTCCTGACACGAGACGGCTAACACTATCACGATGCAGGTGCAGAGACTTCACGTCTAGATCTATCCCCACAGATAACAAAACTTGTGGACTGAACAGCTCCATCACTCCGCCAAACCCACATCCCAAATCCAGGACGGTCAGGCTATTGGGGGAATTGTCTTGTTGAGAGATATGGTGGCGAACCTTTGCCTCATAAGACTCACCACTCGAATACCAATCGGGGTTGGCTTGTTTGTACAATTCTCGATAGTGATTCTGTTTATTGAGTGTTAGCATTGTTGTATCTTGCAGAATGAGAAGTTCCTCAGTTGTAACCGACCAAGAAAGAGACACCTATCGAACGTTCACCTGGCAAGGACCAGTTCTCGACCTTTACCTGTCCGCGGAAGACCATAGTAGTTGACGGACCGCCATCGAATTCCATGCCTCGCTCACAACCCCATGCCTTCATGACCTCTCCCATTTCGAGTCCAGTGAGACCCTGGCCCAAGAAAGGAGCGGATTCATGTACAGCAAAAAGGAAAAGGCGCCAGGTGTCTTGATCAACACAGGCTGCTGTTCTGCCTCTCTTATCATTCGCGCCGCGCCCTGCAGGTGGAGCCAAATGCGTTGTCTCGTCACTCAGGTTATACTGCACTTGGCCGTTTACGATTTTGATAATTGGTCCTCCACCCATAACAAGTTTGGTCCCTGGATCAACACCTTGACGTGAGACTCTGAAGATTACTGGGTACCGGGCGCCATCCCAATCCTTGACAATCATCGCAGCAAAATCACCATTATATTGATACTGCCGAACTCGACCACTCGGACTATGCCATCGCGTGAATTCTCCTATGGGAGCGCCGTTACCTGAGTCAACGAAGTAGTCCCCATTCACAGCAGCGACCTTGTTGGGAAACTGGCTGAGATTCCACATTTGGAGAACTGTTGTCAGGTGCGTTTGATTGTCAGACCATCTGCCTTGACTCCAACCATCACAGCAAGGAGGAGCCGCCCCGTCTGCAGTCATCATTCCGAAGGTTGTGCGACTATCTGTCAAGTCAATAATGACGGTGTGAACAGGTGTGAACAGTTGTATTGAAAAAAGTAACCTGATAGTATTCAGGCGAGCCCGTATGTGGAATCTGGAGAAACGGGAAGGGTGTTTCGGGTGGTGCGTCTTGCAGACTGAGAGAATCAGCGGCCGAGTCTGCTTGAGAAGCAGGAATCTGGCCTACGGAAAGCAAGAGAACGACAGTGGCAATAGCGAATATCGGCAGATTAAGACGTGGGTGATGCATCTGAAAGAACCTCAAATAATCTTAACACATATGCAATCCATGCACATGGTGCGGGACTCTTGGAACACTACATGGTGATGTCTGGCGCAACAGATGAACTAAACACCATTGATTGTATCACAGGCAGCTAGTTATCATCAAATTCATGCCATGGCCGTAACTACTTACTCATGTCCGCAACACACACCAGGTTACTCCCTATTATGTTATTCGCGTCATTCGTGGCAAAAAAACTATCCGCCATCCCACTGCGCTGCGACGATGATGACATCCGCCAGTGTCACCGCGCCGTCGCCATCCAGGTCGTACCAGCGATCAAAAACGGGCTGAACCGCGACGAATGGCCTTGGCCGCCGAGTTCGGGCTAACGAGCCTGCGGCTGCGAGGTCAGCCGACGCTGATCCAATAAGGGCCACGCAGGTGGACAGGCGGCGCCACAGCGCCCCGTGGCAGCGACATCGGTCGCCGCAGAAAAGGCCGCCACCGTACGCAGCTCGCACCATGATTTCGCCCTGGCTTGCCGGTTTTCTACGATGATAAAATCGTGGTATGATCGGATTCCAGGAAACCCGATCCCCCCTTTCTCTGATTCTGTGACTGGCAGAATGAACCCTCAATTGCGTTAGAAACCGTCGGCCACTTGGCCGAGTTGATCGGCAAGCGGCTACCGCCAGCCGTATGAAGGGTAACTCTGTCACACCGCACAAGGACGAGCTTCAGCAAATTGTAGAACTGGCGTTGTGACGCGAGTATATTCGCAGGAGGATCTGACTCATGCCCGATGTTTATTCGAAGAACATTGACCGCAACGATAGTGCGTTGCGCGATCTGCTCAATGCGGCGCTGAGCGACGAGACGCTGACCGCATTTTGTTTTGATCATTTCCGCACGGTTTATGATAAATTCAGCACGGGCAGCGCGCTCCACGCTTCCGGTCAACCGTGAGCACGGCCTGCGAATCGTCTCCATAGGAGAGGAATTATGGCAGCAACTACTGTGAACCTGGTCGTGAAAGTGCCTGAAGCCCTGCGTAAGCGCGCCCGTGCCGTGGCTGCGTTGCGCGGTGAGACGATCGCACTGGTCGTGCGCACGGCATTGGCCGACTATGTTGCTCGCGCCGAGAGTGAACCGGATGACATGCGCTTTGCCAACGATGTGTTGGCCCGCATTGCCGAGGGCGCGCCTACCTATTCACATGAAGAGATATGGACCGAGATCGAGCAACGCGAGGCAGCTGGTGAGCTAACGAATCAGGTACTCGGATGAGGCCAAACGGACTTTACCTCATCTACCTGGCCGATATCGCCAACGGGCGAAGCGTGTGATTGAGACACTCCTGGGCAATCCCCACCCGCCTGGGTCAGAAGAAATGCGAGGCATGCCTGGCATTTTTCGTGTATGGCTGAACGGCTGGCGGATCATCTACCAAATTGACGACGATATCGGCCTCCTGTTGATTATTGGAATTCGTTTCAAGAGAGGCCCTGAGACTTACGAAAACCTGGATATCGGTTAGAAACCTATGAACCGTGAAGCCTGCCAGATGGCACTGGTCGGCTTCACACCCGCCATCCTGTCCCAGGAACAACCTCAGCGTAGCCATAACGGAAGGGCGCCTTGCACTCATGGCAGACAAAAACGGTAACTCCGCCGCCAACCTCGGTTTCGAAGACAAGCTCTGGAAGGCCGCTGACGCGCTGCGCAGCAACATGGACGCGGCCGAGTACAAGCACGTCGTCCTCGGCCTGATTTTCCTCAAGTACATCTCCGACGCGTTCGAGGAACGGCGCGCGCGGCTGGAAGCTGAGATCGCCCAGGGCGCGGACCCCGAAGACCCCGACGAGTACCGGGCCGAGAATATCTTCTGGGTGCCGCGGGAAGCGCGCTGGGCCACCCTGCTGGCGAGCGCGAAACTGCCGGGCATCGGCAAGATCGTGGACGACGCCATGCTCGCCATCGAGCGCGATAACCCTTCGCTGAAGGGGGTGCTGCCTAAGGATTACGCGCATCCCCGGCTGGATAAGCAGCGCCTGGGCCAGCTCATTGATCTGATCGGCAACATCGGCCTGGGCGATAAGGAGAATCGCTCGAAGGACATCTTGGGTCGCGTCTACGAGTATTTCCTCTCCCAGTTTGCCAGCGCGGAGGGCAAGAAGGGCGGCCAGTTCTACACGCCGCGCACCATCGTGCAACTGCTGGTCGAGATGCTGGCCCCGTACCGGGGGCGCATCTACGACCCGTGCTGCGGGTCGGGCGGCATGTTCGTGCAGTCGGAGAAGTTCGTAGAGGCGCACGGCGGCCGCGTCGGCGACATCAGCATCTACGGCCAGGAGTCGAACCACACCACCTGGCGGCTGGCGAAGATGAATCTGGCGATCCGCGGGATTGATGGCAACCTGGGCGCGGAGCAGGCAGACACCTTCCACCGTGACCTGCACCCCGACCTCAAGGCCGACTACGTGCTGGCCAACCCGCCCTTCAACGACAGCGACTGGCGCGCGGAGCTGCTGCGCGACGACAAGCGCTGGCAGTACGGCGCGCCGCCCGCATCCAACGCCAACTACGCCTGGGTGCAGCACTTTATCCATCACCTGGCGCCGACCGGCATGGCCGGCTTCGTGCTGGCGAACGGCTCCATGTCGTCCAACCAAGCGGGCGAAGGGGAGATCCGCAAGGCCATCATCGAAGCCGACCTGGTGGACTGCATGATCGCGCTGCCCGGCCAGCTCTTCTACTCCACGCAGATTCCGGTGTGCCTCTGGTTCATCACGCGGGACAAGCGCAACGGCCGCCCTTCGACAGGCTCAGGGCGCGGATTTCGCGCCCGCCGCGGCGAGATCCTCTTCATCGACGCGCGCAAACTGGGTGCGATGACCGACCGCGTGCACCGCGAGCTGACCGGCGACGACATCGCCCGCATTGCCGGAACGTACCACGCCTGGCGCGGGGACTTCAGCCCCGGCCCCTCTGCTGCGAGGAGAGTGGAGTACGCGGACATTCCCGGCTTCTGCCGGTCCGCCTCGCTGGCCGACGTGCGGGGGCACGGCCACGTGCTGACCCCAGGCCGCTACGTGGGCGCGGAGGCGGTGGAAGACGACGGCGAGCCGTTCGCGGAGGTGATGGCGCGGCTGGTCGAGACGCTGCGCGGTCAGCAGGCCGAGGCGGCGCGGTTGGATGCGGCGATCGCGGCGAATTTGGAGGAGTTGGGGTATGGCCTGGCCGAATAGCCGTGGCTTCGACAAGCTCAGCCACCGGCGATGCGTTGCCTGAGCCTGTCGAAGGCACCGGTGAGGCGTTGCCTGAGCCTGTCGAAGGCAACGCCCCAAGGAGTCACTATGCCATATATGTATATCCTCCAATGTGCGGATGATAGCTACTACACCGGTAGTACCTGGAACCTGGAGTTGCGGCTGTGGGAGCACCAAAACGGCCTTGGCGCCAGACACACGGCAAAGCGCCTGCCCGTGAAACTGGTGTACTGCGAATTCTACGAGCGCGTCGAAGACGCTTTTTACCGCGAGAAGCAGGTTCAGGGCTGGGGCCGCCTGAAGAAGCAGGCATTGATCGAGGAACATCCTGAGAAACTGGTAGAGTATGCTCGAAACTACAGCCAGTATCCGAGAGTGGTGGCTTCGACAAGCTCAGCCACCGGTGAGGCGTTGCCTGAGCCTGTCGAAGGCAACGGGGTGGCTTCGACAAGCTCAGCCA